>JAHCKV010000504.1 GCA_026125595.1 Burkholderiales bacterium
GTGCAACCCGCCGGTTCTTATGAGAAATCGACCCCGACACGGCGTCGCTGAAGGCTGCCTTCGGCTTTTGGGGTGTATTCTCGCCTTCCAGGTCCGTGCTCATGGCGCGGGCTCCTTGAAGGCTGGGACGTATCGTTTCAGGTAGTCATTCCATTCCTCCAGCGTCTCGAAGAGGCGGTTCGAAGTTTCTTCTTCTAGGCGCGCCAGACAAGGAAGGGCTTGTGGAGACACAAGCCCTTTTCTTTTCGTCGCGGTGCTCGCCGATCCCGTCATCAAAACCTTCGATCGAGGCCAACGGTTGAAGGACGATCGTTCGCGCGAAGACCGCATTGAACACTGACGGGCAATGGTGCGGCTGGCTTGTGTCGTCGTTCTTCGACGGCGGTCCCGCGCAGTCAGAAACCCGGATCCGAGAGGCTCGCGAGTGTTGCCTTTGCGGTGATCAGATCCGAGGCGGAGGCAAATCCTTCGGTGAACCGGGCGTGCACCGTGGCGAGGATCTCGCGCGCCGACGTTTGCTGGCCTTTGCGCTGCAACAGGCGGCAAAGGCTCAGCGTGGCTCGCAGTTCCCAAGACAATGCTCCCTGCTTACGGGCTCGGTCGATGGCATCCCGCAGATAGCGTTCTGCCCACACCAGCGCTTCCGGCTCGCCTTGGGCCAGCAGATCGCCCTTGATGCGCAGCAGCTCGGCCAAGCACCAATGCTCTTCGTCCCGTTCGGCCCGACGCAGGGCTTCATCGATGGCCGCATGGGCGTCGGTAACCCGTCCGGCATGGGCGAGCACCTGCGCGAGTTCACCCAGAAACGTTGTGTAGAACAACACGAACCGCGTGTCGCTCAAATCGGCCAACGCGTTCTGCAGCAGTTCGACGCCCTTCGCGACATCGCCGCGTCTGACCAGCAAAAGTCCGTGGAAACACTGACCGCGGGTGTGCCAAGGCCCCAACCCGTGTTTTCTGGATACATCGAGCAGGACGTTCACGAACTCGTGGGCGATGTCGAAGTTGCCCGTCCAGAGCGCGATCGGACATGCCGAACCGGCCAGCACGATGCATAGCGACAGCGCATGGTCGATGCGTCGAGCTTCGTCGACATTGTCCCGTGCCGTGCGCAGCGCTTGATCGGGGAACCCCTGTAGCCACAGGAGTTGCGCGAGGGTCAGTCGGGCAGTGATTCGCTGGTCGAATCGGAATCGCACGATGTGTGACCGTGCAGCCGAAGGCTCGTACTGTTCGAGAACCCGTTCCATGTGCTGGCGCGCTTCGGACAGATCTCCCAGGAAATAGCGCGACAAGCCCGCCATGCGTTCGCCCACCAGTAGGTCGCCACGACTTGCGTTCTCGGCGAGTTCGCGGAACCTCTGGGCAAACGACAGGGAAGCTCGATAGCGGCCGCTGTTGAGGTGGCTGATCCAGAGGCCCCACAGGGCACGCAATCGAAAATCGGCGTGGTCGAGGCGATCCGCTGCCTCGAGCACGCGGGTCCACGCGGCGTCGATCTCCGGTCCGGGCCCGCTTCGGTACAGAAGCGCCGTACTCAATGCCGAGAGCAGTTGCATGCGAAGGCGCTCATCCGGTATGTCCAGCCGATCGAGCCGTGCGTACGCTTGCTCGACGCGTCTGGAGCATTCTTCCACCAGTGACATCTGTAGCCAGAGGTTCACCGATGCAGCCGTCAGCGTGATACCGATCTCGTCGTCTCCGTTCTTCGAGAATGCCCAGTCCAATGCCACGCGGACGTCGTCCAGCGTGTCGGAATACGCGGCCAGCCACTCCGTACTGGGACGGCTTTCGCATTCGGCATCGGCCCGTTCGAGTACAGCCGCGAAGTGCAGCGCGTGGCGGTGGGCGACATCGTCGAACTCCCCACTGGCGGACAACTTGTCGAGTGCGTAACGGCGCGTTGTTTCGAGCAGCCGGAATCGGTTTACCGTGCGATCGGACATCGCCTGCACGAGTGATTTCGCGACCAACGTCGTGAGCGCGTCGACCACTTCGGTATCGGATTCGCCAGATTCGACCGCGATGGAGGTCGCCGTTTGCAACGTGAAGCGCGCGGGGAACAGCGCCAAGCGCCGAAGGACCCGTCGTTCGGATTCGCTCAGCAGTTGGTAGCTCCAATCGAGCGTCGCGCGCAGCGTTTGGTGTCGGGGCAATGATCCACGACGACCACGGGTGAGGATCGTGAATCGGTCATCGAGTCGCGCCGCCAATTGCGCGAGGCCGAGCGCGGGAACACAGACCGCCGCGAGCTCGATCGCGAGCGGAATGCCGTCGAGGCGCCGACAGATCGTTCCGATCGCCGGAGCGAGCGTTTCGTCCATGGTGATCGTGCTTCCCGCGGCGTGGGCTCGCTCGATGAACAACCGCACGGCACCGATTCCCACGAGCGTATCCGGATCTCGATCCGTTGGTGCCGGCACCCCGAGAGGTGGCACGCGGTAGATCGCCTCGCCTTCCACCCGCAATGGTTCCTGGCTCGTCACCAGCACGCGAATCGACGCGTGCGCGCGGAGCAGTCCGTCGGTCAACAGGGCCACTGCATCTACCAGATGCTCGCAGTTGTCGAGCACCAGCAGGACCTTGCGTTGGCCCAGTGCGGCGGCGATATGGCGCGGCGATACGGTACTGCCCTGGAGGGAAAGGCCGAGGGCGGCGGCCACGGTCGGCGGCACCAGATCATCGCTCGCGAGCGGTGCAAGCTCGGCAACGCATATGCCGTCCGGGAATTTCGAAAGCAGTTGCCGGGCTGCTTCCGTAGCGAGGCTCGTCTTTCCTATGCCGCCGGGGCCGACCAACGTGACGAGTCGCGCGGAATCCAGCAGCGCTTCGACATGGCCGAGCTCGCTTTCCCGGCCGATCAGCCGGCTGACCCATTCTCCGGTGCGTGCACTCGGTAAAGGGCTACGAGAAGGCCCTTGGGCTTCCGGCACGGCGAAGTCGGCAGCGAGCTGGTAGCCGCGGCCGCTCACCGTCCGGA
>JAHCKV010000505.1 GCA_026125595.1 Burkholderiales bacterium
CGCGGAGTTCGAGTCCGATGACCTGCAATGCCTGCACCCCTTGCAGCACGCGATCGGTGCCCGCCGGTACGCCGGCCAGTCGCAGCAGCTGCGCGAACCGCGCCAGACTGTCCGGCAGGCTCACGGCGACGGGGTCGCGTCGGCCAGCAATCGACGCGTCGTGTCGCCCCGCACGGATCCGATGTCGTCCTGATACTTCAGCAGCGTGCCCAGCGTGAGTTCGACGGCTTCCGCGTCCAGCGTGTCGCGGTCCAGCGCGATCAGCGCCCGGGCCCAGTCGAGGGTTTCCGCGACGCCGGGCGGCTTGTACAACTCCAGCCCGCGCAGTCGCTGCACGAAATCGACGATCGCATCCGCCAGCGCAGCCGGAGCCTGCGGAATCTTGCGGACCAGGATCGCGTGTTCGCGCTCGCGCGTCGGGTAGTCGACCCAGTGGTACAGACAGCGACGCTTCAGCGCGTCGTGGATCTCGCGGGTCCGGTTCGACGTGACGATGACGATCGGCGGTTCCGCGGCGCGGATCGTTCCGAGCTCCGGGATCGTCACCTGAAAATCGGACAGCACTTCCAGCAGATAGGCTTCGAACGGTTCGTCGGTACGGTCCAGTTCGTCGATCAGCAACACCGGCGCGCGACCCGGTGTGCCTTCCAGCGCACGCAACAGCGGACGACGCAACAGGAAGCGATCGGAATAGATGTCACGGTCGAGCGCCGCACGATCGGCCCGCCCTGCTTCCGCGAGGCGGATCTCCATCATCTGCCGCGCGTGGTTCCATTCGTACACGGCGCTGGCGACATCGAGACCTTCGTAGCACTGCAACCGGATCAGATCGCGGTCGAGGGCCGTGGCGAGCACCTTCGCGACCTCGGTCTTGCCGACCCCGGCCTCACCCTCCATCAGCAGCGGGCGACCGAGGCGCAGCGTCAGGAAGATCGACGTGGCGAGACTGCGATCGGCGACGTAGTCGTGCGCTTCGAGCAGTGCCGCCGTCGCGTCGATGGAATCGGGAATGCGGCTCACGCGTTGGCGACCTCGACCGCGCGTCGCGTCATGACGGTGATCAGGTGCGCGCGATACTCGGCGCCGGCATGCATGTCGGCGTTGAGGCCGTTCGCATCGATCGCGATGCCTTCCACCGCCTCCGGTACGAAGCGTTTCGTCAATGCCGCTTCCAGTGCGGAAACGCGGAACACGACGGGTCCGGCACCGGTGACTGCGACGCGGACGCCACCGGACGTCTGCGCGACGAACACGCCGACCAGCGCATAGCGTGACGCCGGGTTCGCGAACTTCGCGTACGCGGCGCGCTGCGGTACCGGAAAGCGCACGGCGGTGATGATCTCGCCGGGTTCGAGCGCGGTTTCGTACATGCCGGTGAAGAAGGCGTCGGCGTCGATCGTCCGCCGATCGGTGACGACGGCGGCGCCGAGTCCGACCAGTCCGGCGGGGTAGTCGGCGGCCGGATCGTTGTTGGCGATGGATCCGCCGAGCGTGCCCATGTGCCGCACCATGCGGTCGCCGATCTGGCCGGCCAGATCGGCGAGCGCGGGAATCCGCCGCTTCACGTCGGCCGAACCCGCGACGTCGGCGTGGGTCGTCATCGCGCCGATCGTCAGTTCGCCGTTGCCTGCCTTCACGCCACGCAGTTCGGCCACGCCGCCGAGGTCGATCAGATCGGACGGCGCCGCCAGTCGCAGCTTCATCGCGGCGATCAGTGTCTGACCCCCGGCGAGCAGCTTGCCGTCGGTCGCGGCGGCGACCTTGCTCTTCGCGTCGGCGACGCTCTGTGCCTTCAGATAGTTGAACGCGTACATGTCAGCGCTCTCCCGACATCGCGCGGGCGCCGGCTTCGACGGCCACGACGATGTTCTGGTAACCGGTGCAGCGGCACAAGTTGCCGTCGAGGGCTTCGCGGATGCGTTCCCGGCTCGGTGCCGGGTCCGACGCCACCAGATCGAGGGCACTCATCACCATGCCGGGCGTGCAGTAGCCGCACTGCAGGCCGTGGTGATCGCGAAAGGCGGCCTGCATCGGGTGCAACGTGCCGTCGGCTGCGGCGATGCCTTCGATCGTGGTCACGGCGCGGTCGGCGGCCTGCACCGCCAGCATGTTGCAGCTCTTCACGGCCTGACCGTCGACGTGCACCGTACAGGCGCCGCACTGGGCGGTATCGCAGCCGATGTGGGTGCCGGTGAGGCGCAGGTGGTCGCGGATGAAATCCACGAGCAGCGTGCGCGGCTCGACGTCGGCGCGCACGGCCTGGCCGTTGACGGTGAGGGACAGCGGGATCGTCATGCGGGGCTCTCCAATCGTGTCGTTGCGCAGCGTCGGCGCGGTGATGCAAGGATACATCCCGAGGATAGATCGCGTCGCGCGCCGCGCGTGACATAGAATCGACGGCAACCGGTTTCGGTCCATTTCGATTCGAGCATCAAGGAGACATCCCATCATGGCGAAGTTCGGCATCGGGCAGGCGGTCACACGGCGCGAAGACCTGCGGCTGCTCTCGGGCACGGGGCGTTACGTGGACGATCTGACGCTGCCCGGTGAAGTGTTCGTCGCATTCGTGCGGTCGCCGCATCCGCGGGCCCGCGTGGTGTCGGTGGATACCGCAGCGGCAGCGCAGATGCCGGACGTGATCGCGGTGTTCACCGGCGCCGATCTGCTGGCCGGTGGCGTCGATGCGTTTCCGATCGGGCCCGGCCTGAAGAATGCCGCCGGCAAGCCCATGAGCGCGCCGCCGTACTACGCACTGGCGACCGACGAAGTGCGCTTCGTCGGGCAGGCCGTGGCGGCCGTCGTTGCCGCGACGCGCCGGCTCGCCGAAGACGCGGCCGAGCAGGTGCAGGTCGAGTACGAGGAATTGCCCGCCGTCGTGTCGCTCGATGCCGCCCGCGCGGCCGATGCGCCTCAACTGTGGCCCGACGCGCCCGGCAACGTGGCGGCGACGACCCGGTTCGGCGACCAGGCCGCC
>JAHCKV010000506.1 GCA_026125595.1 Burkholderiales bacterium
GTCCGCGCCGCCGAGACGATGCCACCAACGCATCATCAGCGACAGCCGGGCCTGGATCCCCTGCCACCACGCGCGTCCGTCGGCGGTCTGCTTGCCGGTATCGAACAGCTCCAGGCGTACGCGATCGGCCAGTGATGATTGCGCCAGATCCCCGATCACGGTTGCCATTCCGCCGATCGCGGGAGGCAGCGGGCCGGTCATCACGACGCGGATCATGCCGAGACCTTGCTGAGACGACGTCCCGTCAGCCGGGCGTACGGTTCGATGTAGCCTTCGGTGCTGCGAGTCCACGTGCGTTCGGTTTCCACGAACCGTCGGCCATTGCGCCGGAACGCGTCCCAACTGTCGCGGCGGGACAGCAGTCCGGCGAGTGCGTCGGCCAGTGCGGCAGGATTGTCCGGCTCGAACAGGACACCGGTCTCCCCATTGCGGATCAATTCTCGATGACCACCGACCGCCGACGCCGCCAGCAGATGGCCCTGGGCCATGGCTTCCAGCGGCTTCAGCGGCGTCACGAGTTCGGTAAGCCGCATCGATTTCCGTGGATAGGCGAAGACGTCGACGAGATCGTAATAGCGCGTGACTTCGGAATGGGGAACGCGCCCGGTGAACACGATCTGTCCTTCCAGTCCGAGTCGGGCTGCCTGCGCCTTGAGGGCCACTTCCTGGGGACCACCGCCGACGAGCAGCACTGCGGCGTCGGGTACGCGCCGTGTCAGCGCGGGCAATGCATCGAGCAGCAGATCCAATCCTTCGTAGGCGTAGAACGAGCCGATGAAGCCGATCACGGTCCGGTTCTCGAGGCCCAGCCGCCGTTTCAGCTCCGGATCAGCCGGTTGCCCGAGAGAAAAATTCTCCACGTCGACCGCGTTCGGGATGACCGTCACTTTCGATGCCGGAATGCCGCGCGCGACGATGTCGGCGCGCAGGCCCTCGCAGATCGTGAACGCATGATCCACGCGGCGCAGTGCCCGCGTTTCCATGGCACGGATCGCCCGGTAGCGCAGGCTGTTCTCGCGGTGCGTGCCGTGGTCGACCGCGGCGTCTTCCCAGAATGCACGGATCTCGTAGACCACCGGGATGCCCAGACGCTGGCCGACCTCCAGTGCCGGCAGTGCGTTCAACACCGGTGAATGGGCGTGAATCAGATCCGGCGTGTGTTCCGCGCAGATCTGCGCCATGCGGCGCGCGGTGGCTTTCATCTGGGCCCGTTCGCGGACCGCGGGAAACTCTTCCCAGGGCCGGGGTTTCCACGGCGTGCGGAAGAACCGCAGACCATCCACGGTCTCTTCGAGATCGGTCGCCGGCCCCTGCTTCGGGCTGGTCAGATGCAGCGTCTCCCAGCCACGAGCGCGTTGTTCGCGCAGCAATGCGCGTGTCCGGAACGTGTAGCCGCTATGCAGCGGAATCGAATGGTCGAGGATGTGCAGGATGCGCATCGCGGATTCCTCAGGCGTCGCTGCGCCGACGCAACCGCAGCCAGAATCCCTGCCACGCGAGATCGTCGTTGCGTTCGGTCCGGAAACGGTGTGGCAGATGCGGCTGTACGGCCGTGACAACCTCGCCCGGGTAGAGCGCGGTCGGCGTCATTTCGAGAATCTCCAGGCCGGTTCCGGCGATGGCCTGGCGGTAGGCGCCGGGCCGTTCCCGGTTTGGAACGCCCTTGTGGCTGTACATGAAATGCCACAGCCAGGCGGGCCAGGTGAGGAAATCGAGCGGGTTGGCTTCGTGCAGACCGTGGCTCTTCAGATCGACCTGGTGGATTGCGATCCCGCCTGGCGCCAATGCGTCCGACATGTCCTTGAACGTGGCCGGCAGATCGTTGACATGCTCGAGCACGGCGCGGGAGATGATCAGATCGGCGGTTCCGCGTTCGCCGGACAGCCCGTTGGGACGCACTGCGTAACGCAGACGATCGGGCGCAAAGCCCGAGTCGATATTGCCCGGAACGCTGAACGCGGCCTGGGCCCGTTGCAGTAGTTCGCCGTCGAGGCCTGCAAGCACCGCGGCGATGATTGCGCGATTCTCCGGCGACAGCCGGATCAACGGAAAGCGGTCGACGCAAACGACGGATCGCGCGCCATGTGCCAGCAGCAGCAATCCCATGGCAGGGACATCGCCTGGTCCGTACTCCAGGATCCGTTTGTCCCTCAGCCAGATCGAGAATGCTTCGGGACTCATGCCGAGTTTCGCGGCATAGTCATCGAAACAGGTTCGGAAGTAGCCGGCGACCTCCTGGGCCGACGCGGCATCCCGACCGCGTCCGGTTTCGCCGGTGAGGCTCACATACATGCCGGGAGACAGGCGGGCCACCTGGTTGGTGGCGATGGCGCGCAGTGCTCGAACGGTGTGCCGCAGCGGGGATTTTCCGAACATGATGGGTGGGACTGGGATCGATCCGGGTCAGTGGGAAACGGTGGCCAGGAACCCGTCGAACATCAACAGGCTCCAGATGACGGCGCTGCGGTCGGCCCGTCCGTCCAGGTGTTCCTGCACGATGGATCGCAGCGTTCGTTCTTCGAAGTATCCGGTGGAAGCAAGGCGCGGACCGAGTAGCGCTCCCCGGACTTTCTCCCGCAGCGGGCCGCGAAACCAGCTGGCCAGCGGCACCGCGAAGCCCATCTTCGGTCGATAGAGAACTTCCTGCGGCAGCAAGGGTTCGAGTGCATGCTTGAGCAACCATTTGCCCTCGTTGCCGCGGATCTTCAACGCCGACGGCAGGCTGCCGAGCCATTCGACCAGCGGGTGATCCATCAGCGGTTCGCGGACTTCGAGACCGTGCGCCATGCTTGCGCGATCCACCTTGGTGTTGATGTCGCCCACCAGATACGTCTGCAGGTCCAGGAACTGGACCAGCGCCAACGGGTCGTCGGTTTCGGCGCGTGCCGCATGGTGGCGGAACACTTCCAGCGTCGTGTAGCCGCCGAGTTCGCGCAGCAGACTCGGCGAGACCAGGCGCGCGCGGAGGT
>JAHCKV010000507.1 GCA_026125595.1 Burkholderiales bacterium
GCCGCCGCGGCCTCGAGATCCGCGCGATGATGCAGAACCCCGAGGGCGCGGCACTGGTGGGCATCGGCGTGCGCAGCACCGCCTTCGCGGTGATGGCCGTCACCGGTGCGCTGGCCGGCCTGGCCGCCGTGCTGCTGTCGCAGACCTATTTCGTCAGCCCGTACTCGGGCCTGCTGCCGCTGATCAAGGGGCTGATCGTCGCGCTCGCCGGCGGCCTCGGCAGCATCGCCGGTGCGCTGATCGCCGCGGTGCTGATGGGCTTCACCGAGGCCTTCACCGCCTCCCTGCTCGGCGGGCAGTACGTGCTGATCACGCAGTTCGCGCTGATCATCGTCATCCTTCTGATCCGGCCGCGCGGCATCGGCGGCCTGCTCGACGAAACCCGCGAATGACATCCGGGTACATCAGATGAGCTGGCGCAATCCGCAACTGCGACACGACCCGGCCCTGGCGAAGCCAGGTCCGCAACTGTTCGCCGTGGGGCGACGGCGCTGGTGGCCGAAGCTGCGCGGATCGGGCGATACGCTGTGGCGCCGGATCCGTTATCCGTTCACCCGTCGCACGGTGCTGCGCATTCGCGGCGACTACAACCCGAAGACCCTGGCGCGCGAGCGCAGCATCGTCGACAAGCGCCCCATCGCGTGGGCCATCGGCCTCGCGTTGCTCGCGGCCCTGCCGCTGATCGTCGGCAGCGGCGAAGTCAGCTTGCTGTCGGCCGGCGCCATCTTCTCGCTCTATGCCGCCATCAACCTGATCTGGATGCTGGTCATCGGCACGGCCGGCATCTTCTCGCTGGCGACCTTGGCGGTGGTCGGCGTTGCGGCCTATGGCGCGGCGTGGATCTCCATGGAGACCGGCCTGCCGTGGTGGGGCATGATCGGCGTCGGTGCCGGCATCGGCCTGATCGCCGGCATCGTCATCGCGATTCCCGCGATCCGGCTCGACGGCTTCTACTACGCGCTGCTCACCCTCGGCCTGGTGGAGCTGTGCCGCGTGTTCGTCGTGCAGTCGAAGGCGCTCGGCTCCGCCACCGGCGGGTTGTACGGCGCCCAGGGCTACGTGCCCGATGCGCTGGTCGAAACGGAATATGAAGTGATGTTCGGCTACTGGGCCTGCCTCGCCGTGCTGCTGGCCGCATTGGCGGTGTACCGCTGGATCGACGGCCAGCGCCTCGGCCGCTTGCTGCGCACGGCGCGCGAGGACGAGGCCTTCGCCGAGGCCGCGGGTATCGAGTACGACAAGGTGCGGGTGCAGGTCTTCCTGCTTTCCTCCGTCGCCCTCGGTGCGATCGGTGGCTTCTACGCCGCGCATTTCAAGGGCGTATCGCCGTCCATCTTCTCGACCGATCAGTTGCTGCTGATGCTCGCGATGATCGTCATCGGCGGCATCGGTCGCGCCGAGGGGGCGGTGGTGGGCACCCTGATCGTGGTACTGCTGGACAAATTGCTGATCGAGTGGGGACCGATCCGGCTGGTGCTGATCGGCCTGGTGATGCTCGGCACCGTGCTGTTCACCCGCGGCGGTCTGTTCGACATCCGCAACCAGTTTCGCGCCTGGCGTCAGCGCAAGGCCAGCGAGCGCCGCGCCGCGCGCACCGAGAAAGGAGGTGAGGTCGTGCCCGAAGAAGCCACCGAGATCCGCGACAAGCAGGAGATCTATTACCGTCGCCAGGATCACCTCATCCGCGAGCACCTGAAGACCTTGGTGACCGACGCCGTGGTGGAAGAGCACCGGCTCAAGCCGCTCGGCCAGCACAGCGATGCACTGGAACGACTGCTGAACTATTTCCGCCGCGGCCCCACCGCCGACAAGTACGCGGTGATGGCGCTCGAACCGTTCAAGGCCTATCGCGTCGTGGCCCTGTCCGGCCGCCGCGGCGTGCCGCCGCGCCAGGTCGACGATCGGGTCTACCCGACCCTGGACGAGGCCTATCACGCAGTGTTCCTGCGACGCGTGAACGACCTGCTCGAATCCTGAATCCATGGCCAAGATCAAGATCCACGGCTACGCCGACCAGATCTCCGTGCGACCGGGAGATTCCATCACCATCATGGCCAGCGCCGAGGGCACCGATCGCGTGCAGGCGCAGCTGGTGCGCCTGATCCACGGCGACGAGAATCCCGCCGGACCGGGCTTCATCGAGCAGACCATCGACTGCAGCGCCAACGGCGAGCACGCGGTGCAGCGCCAGTACCCGCAACTGGGCTCGTTCCTGCGCGTGGCCGATCCCGATGATCACCTGCAGCCCGGCGGCAGCTTCAGCATCCACGGCTGGGTGTGGCCGGCCCCGGCGCGAGGCCTGCGCCAGACCCTGCTGGGCCGCTGGTCGGTGGACCAGGCGCGGGGCTTCGCGGTCGGCCTGAATCCGCAGGGTCACCTGGAACTGTGGCTCGGCGACGGCGCCCGCGCCGATGCGGTGGCTTGCGAGGTGCCGATGCTGGCCCACTGCTGGTACTTCTTCGTCGCCACCTTCGATGCGGCCAGCGGCCTCGCCACCATCCGCCAGTTCTCGGCGCTGAACCGCTACAACAGCCTGCTGGGCCACGTGGCGCCCATCGACTACGGCTCCCAGGTGGCAGAGAAACTGCGCGTGCGCCCGAGCCACAGCAGCGACGTGCCCTTCCTGATCGCCGGCGCTTCCGACCACAACGAAGCGCGCGGCCGCTTCGTTACGCAGTGCTTCAACGGCAAGATCGACCGCTGCGGCATCCACGGCCGCGTGCTGCGCGACGACGAGATCGATGCGCTGCGCCGCGGCAGCACGGTTCCGCCGGAGGGACTGATCGCGCGCTGGGATCCGACCGCCGGCTACGGTCCACGCGGCATCGGTCACACCGTCGTCGACACCGGCCCCCATGGTCTGCACGCGGAAGGCGTCAACGCCCCGGTGCGCGCGATGACCGGCTACAACTGGAACGGCCACGACGACAGCTTCCGCCTGGCACCGGAGCAGTACGGCGGCAT
>JAHCKV010000508.1 GCA_026125595.1 Burkholderiales bacterium
TTGATGTTGGCGGTCAGTTTGCGCAGCGCCTGGGACATCAACCGGGCCTGCAGGCCCGGCAGCTGGTCACCCATCTCGCCTTCGATTTCGGCCTTCGGCGTCAGTGCCGCGACCGAGTCGACCACGACCACCTCCACCGAACCGGAGCGGACCAGCATGTCGGCGATCTCGAGCGCCTGCTCGCCGTTGTCCGGCTGGGAGATCAGCAGATCTTCCACCTTCACGCCGAGCTTGCGGGCGTACTGCGGATCGAGTGCATGTTCGGCATCGATGAAGGCCGCGGTTCCGCCCAGTTTCTGGGCCTCGGCGATGACCTGCAGCGTCAGGGTTGTCTTGCCCGAGGATTCGGGACCGTAGATCTCGACGACCCGGCCGCGGGGCAGACCGCCGATGCCGAGGGCCAGGTCGAGGCCGAGCGAGCCGGTGGACACCACCTGGATGTCCTGGGACACGTCGCGCTCGCCCAGTTTCATGATGGAGCCCTTGCCGAATTGCTTCTCGATCTGCGACAGGGCGGCGGCAAGCGCCTTGCTCTTGTTGTCGTCCATGGGGTCGGGGCCTGAAGAATGGGGTTCGAATGGGGTCGGCAAGGGGTGTCGATTCATGCATCGAATCGCAGCCCGCCGACGGGTCGGGACCGAAGTCTCGATACGGCACTGATTATCGCATGACCCCCGCCTTCTCCCTAACCCGGTTTTTCCCTTTTATTCAGTCACCTGACCCTTGACAACGGGCTCGTGCGCGCAACGCGCAAAGTAAAGATCGGACGGCGCGAGCCGTAGTTCGCACCATGGCCTCCTCGCCCGCCCCGACCCTCGCCCCGCAGACCATCTCGCGTTTCCAACTGGTCCGTCCCCTGGGTCGCGGCGCCCAGGGCACGGTCTGGCTGGCCCACGACCCGCAACTGCAGCGCGACGTGGCCATCAAGACGGTCACGGTAGATGCGCATCTGGGTTCCAGCGCGCTGCGCGCGTTGCTGGACGAAGCGGTGATGGTCGGACGGTTGATCCACCCGAACATCGTGACCCTATTCGACGCCGGCGAGCACGATGGCTTTCCGTACCTGGTGTTCGAACTGGTGCCCGGCAACACCCTCGCGGCCGTGCTGCGCGAGGAAGGTCCGCTGCCGGCACCGCGCGCCGCCACCATCGCGATGCAGATCCTGGCGGCGCTGGAGTGCGCCCACCGCAACGGCGTCGTACACCGGGACATCAAGCCGGCGAACGTCATGATCACCGAGAACGGCACGGCCCGCGTCATGGACTTCGGCATCGCGGCGGTGCTGTCCGGCATCGATCCGTCCCAGGCCGGATTCCAGGGCACGCCCGCCTACACCGCTCCGGAGTACGCGTCGGACCGCCGGTTCACCGAACGCTCGGACGTGTTCTCCGCCGGCATGGTGCTGTACGAGATGCTGACCGGCCGGCCGGCCGCCGTCGGCGAAACCGTGTTCCAGGTGCTGCACCAGCTGGTGAACGAACCGTTCGTGCCACCCACCAACGCCGGCGGCACCTCCGATACCGCACTGGACGGCATCGTCATGCGGGCACTGGCCAAGGACCCGACGGAACGATTCGCGTCCGCGCGGGAGATGGCCGAAGCGTTGACCGCGTACATCGAACCGGAAGCCGTCGAAGCCGACGCCGAATCGAAGAACAGCAGCACGCTCGAATTCCTGCTGCGGCGCATGCGCCACGGCAGCGACTTTCCGGCATTGTCGACGACCATCAGTGCGGTCAATCGCGCGGCCAGCTCCGACAAGGAAGCGGTGTCGGCGCTGTCGTCCAGCATCCTCAAGGACTTCGCGCTCACCAACAAGCTGTTGAAGTTGGTGAACACGGCGTCCTACGGACAGTACGGCGGCGCGATCTCGACCGTGTCACGGGCAATCATGGTGCTCGGCTTCGAACAGGTGCGCTCCATCGCGATCACGCTGATGCTGTTCGATCATCTGCAGAGCGGAACCCAGGCCGAGCATCTGAAGGACGAAGTGCTCACGTCATACTTCAGCGGTCTGGTCGCGCGCGAACTGGTCTCCCGCGCCAGCATCCGCGACGCCGAGGAAGCGTTCATCTGCGCGATGTTCCACAACCTCGGCCGACTGCTGACCACGTTCTACCTGCACGAGGAACGCGAGGCCATCGCCAAGCTCGTGCAGCAGGGACGCGACGAAGGTGCCGCCGCGGCTCAGGTACTCGGCCTGTCGTACCAGGCTCTGGGCATCGGCGTCGCGAAATCGTGGAACTTCCCGGCCAAGATGGTGAACAGCCTGCGCGCACCACCGCCCGGCAAGATTCCTACGCCGACGAACGAAGTCGACCGGCTGCGGGCGCTGGCGGATCTGGCGTCCGGGCTCACGGCGATGATCCGCGACGCGACGCCGGAACAACGCCCCGCCCGGCTGCAGGCGCTGGCGGAACGCTTCGGCGAAGGACTCGGCATCGAGGAGGGCCATCTGCGGCTGGCCGTGCAAAACGCGGTGGGTGAACTGGCCCAGGACAACGGCATTCTCGCATTCAAGACCAGCAACAGTCCGTTCTTCGGTCGCGCCAAGGCCTGGGTCGAAGCACCGGCACCGACCGCCGCGCCGGCCGGCAGCACCGTCGCCGGCACCGGCCTCACCAGCGCCACACGCAGCGCCGAGCGCCTCGCCAATGCGTTCGACGCGACGGTGATCGTCGACGCACCGCCCGTGGCGGTCGATGCGGCCCGGACCGACTCGGTCAAACGTCAGGCCGTGCTGTCGGCGGGCATTCAGGACATCACCAACGCGCTGGGGGGTGAATACGCGTTGAACGATCTGCTGCGCATCATCGTCGAGACCATGTATCGCGGCATCGGCTTCACCCGCGTGCTGCTGTGTGTGCGCGACCCGCAGAACAATGCGCTCAAGGCACGGTTCGGACTGGGCCGCGATCTCGATGCGATCCTGAAACGCGGCTTCTCGATTCCGCTGTCGC
>JAHCKV010000509.1 GCA_026125595.1 Burkholderiales bacterium
GAGCGCGTCGCCATCGGGCTCAATTTCCTGGTGCCCGACTACAGCTCCATGACGGTGACGGCGAGCAACTCGGTCGACTACGCCCGGGTCACCGGCGACTATCTGTCGACCGATCCGTCGCTGGCCGGCGTCGACTACCACTACGACTATTCGCGCAACCAGACCGGCCCGTACAAGTGGAAGGCGGACTACACCGACGAGTGGTGCGTCGGCCTCTGCGACGCGGCGCTCTACAAGGAACGGGACACGACGTCGTACTGGCGCACCATCGTCTACGAATACTTCCACCACAGCATCGCGGCCGACAAGAACATCGGCATCGAGTTCACCGGTCACGACATCGGCAACCTGTCTGTACAGAGCGCCGGTACGTTGGTGCTCGGTGACCAGGTCCGCAACCTGACCGGCAGCACGACGCTGCACGGCGGCACCGGCATCACCGGGTCGGCCGACGCCGTCGTCATCGCGAACGGCTTGACTTTGAACGGCGGCAATGGCGGCATCGCGGCGGGCAACGAGGCGCTGGCCATCGATCTGGTGGGCGGCGGCGCGCTGGACGCGACGGCCGCCGGCACGATCCGGCTGCGGCAAGTCAGCGGCGATCTGAACGTCCTGCGGGCGTGGTCCAGTGGCGCCGATGTGGAACTGCGCGCCGACGGCTCCATCGTCGGCGTCGGATCCGGCACCCATGTCCAGGGCCGCAGCATCGGCCTGAGCGCCGACTACGGCAACCTCGGCGGCGCATCGACGCTGCTGCGCGTCGACACCGACGCCACCGCCGACGGCACGCTGACGGCATATGCCGGCGACCATCTGCACATCGAGGAAGTCACCGGCGATCTGCGGATCGTCACGGCCACAGCCCAGGGCGGCAATGCCGAAGTGCGCGTGGCCAATGGCCGGATGATCGACGCCAACGACCAGCAGGTGCGCGACACGCGGGCCGAGAGCGCACTGCTGGCGATCTGGGATTCGATGCATCTGGTGGGCAATCCGGATGCACCGGAAGCCAACGCGCAGGAGACGATCACGGCCTTCGAGCAGCTGCGCGAACGCGAGTACCGGACGTACTGGCAAGTCCGCAACAGCCAGCCGGATCCCTCCGCCTACGATCCGGGCTTCGCCGTGCAGATTTCGGCCGACGAGCGCAGCTATCTGCAGAATCAACTGCTGTGGACCGACGCGCAGGTCGATGCGCTCGCGACGCAACGGACCGAGACCTACCACGGTCTGCACGACACGGTCGGCGCGCTGACCGGCACATTCGACGCCGCTTTCCAATACACGGCCACCGCCGCGGAGCGCGCGAGCCTCGCCGACGGTGCGGCATGGACCGAATCGCAGTTGCGCAATTCGTTCAGCGCCGGTCTGTTGAAGGAAGCGTCGGATACCGAAACGCGGATCGAAGCCCCCAACGTGACCGGCCACGACGTGACGTTGTTCGCGTCCGGAGGCATCGGCAGCACCGCTGCTCCGGTGACCATCGGCGCGGGCCTCGGCTACGCCGACCTGAACAACGATCAGAAGCTCGCGCTGGCCGCGGCCGAACGCAACGACGTGACCGTCGACGTCGACGGTACGATCCACCTCGCGCAACGCGACGACGTGGACATCGCCGCCACCGGCGTTGTCGACGCCTCCAGCGGCGCGGAACTCTATGTCGGCTCCGAAGGCTCGTTGACGCTCGCTCGCATCGAAGCGGTCGACGAGATCCGGATCAAGGTGGCGGGCACATTGAGCGTCGCGCCCGGCGCGACGGGCCCGATCGTGTCGGGGAACGACACCGTGCTGGAGGCTGCCGACGGCAGCATCGGTACGGCCCTGCTGCCGATGACGATCGGCCTGCAATCCGGCGCCCGCTTGACCGCCCGCACCGGTCAGGACGCCTGGCTGCATTCGGCCGACACCGTGCGGGTCGACACGATCTACGCACGCCATCTGCTGAACCTGTCGTCGCTGCAATCGCTGCTGGCCGGCGTGCCGGGCACCGAACTGGATCTGCGCGCCGGCCGCATCGTGCTGAACGCCGGTGGCGCCATCGGCGACGTCGCGAATCCATTGGACCTCGGTCACGATGCCGACGGCGATCTGCAGGCGGAAGCCGGCGACGCGGTGCACCTGCGCAGTCTGGAACGCGCGCTGACGGTCGCGAAGGCCCGCGCGAACGGCGATCTGGTCCTCGAAGCCGGCCACGCCGGCATGGTGCTGGTCGATCCGGTGCAAGCGGGCGGGAACGCGCGGCTCGTCGGCATTGGCGACATCCGCCGCGCCGACACGCTGGCCGGCACGGTCATCGTGGCCCGCAATCTCGACATCACGTCGACGGCCGGCAGTATCGGCGCCGCAGGCGACCGGCTGCGAGTGGACAGCGACGGCACCGTGAATCTGTCCGCCGCCGACGGCGTGCATCTGCACGAAGCCGTCGGTGATCTGATCATCGGCACCGCGACCGGCGCCCTGGTCGACCTGCGCGCCGACGACGTGATCACGATCGATCACCTGGGCTTCGCCGACGCCGATCTGCGCACGCTGAACGCCGGTGGAGCGATCACGGTTCGCGACGCGCTGGCCACCGCCAGCTCGCTGACGGTCCGGGCCGACACGATCGATCTGCAGAACGTGATCCAGCAAGGTGCCGGCGGTGTGCTGCGGTTCGATCTCGCCGGCTTCGGGGACGGGCTGGCGCAGTCGATCGACGTCAACGCCGCGGCACCGTCGACGATCCGTTTCGATCTGCTGCGCGCGAACAGCGCGACGGTCGCCGGCCAGGTGGCCGACCTGCTGTTCATGGAAACGTTGATCGGCCGGCAGGCGACGTTCGCGAACCAGTTCTACCGCGTGATCCTGGACAACGAGACCAAGACCCTGTTCAGCGGCTATGACATGCAGATTCGATCCGATCTGCCGTTCCATCTGTACTTCCAGGCGGCTCGCACTTTCGACACCAATGCGCTGG
>JAHCKV010000051.1 GCA_026125595.1 Burkholderiales bacterium
GCTGCCACGCACAGGTGGAACCGGCGGGGCCGCCGCCGACGATCAGGACTTCGGTCTGCCGCATGGTCGTTCAGGTCCGATAGAGGTGTTCGCGCGTGAACGGCACGGTGTTGTCCGTGGGCCGCGCGAAGACGATCTGGAACAGCTGCAGCGCCCCCGACAGGAACGCGGCTTCCGAGCCGGCCAGATACAGCCGCCACATCCGGACGAACTCTTCGTCGTACATGCGGCGCACTTCGTCGATGTGGTCTTCGTAGCGCTCGCGCCACGCGAACAGCGTCTTCGCGTAGTGCAGCCGCAGGTTCTCCACGTCGAGTACCGAGAACTGGTTGCCTTCGAGGATGCGCATCATCTCCGCCAGCGTCGCCGGATAGGCACCCGGGAAGATCCGTTTCTCGATCCAGGCGTTCATCGGCGCCGCCTTGTTGCGGCCGATGGAATGGATCAGGCCGCGGCCATGGGGCTTGAGCACGCGGTTGATGACGTCGCCCAGGCCCGGGTAGTTGTTGACGCCGACGTGTTCCAGCATGCCGACCGACACGAACACGTCACAGGAACCGCTCATGTTGCGGTAGTCGTCGAGCACGTATTCGACCCGGTCGTCGAGACCTTCGCGCTTCGCCTGTTCGCGGGCGAACTTCACCTGCTCTTCGGAGATGTTGAACGCGCGGACCTTGGCGACGCCATGGTGCTTGGCGAAATGCCGCGCGAGACCACCCCAGCCGCAGCCGGCTTCGTAGACGACGTCGCCGGGTTTGACCTGGAGCTTGCGGGCGACGTGGTCGAGCTTCGCGATCTGCGCCTGCTCGATCGTCATGTCGGGCCGCGCGTAGTACGCGCAGGTGTACTGCATGCGCGCCGTATCGAGCCACAGCTTGTAGAAGTCGTTGCCGAGGTCGTAGTGGTGGTGGATGTTGCGCTTCGACCCCGCGAGCGTGTTCGACCGAGGACGATTCATCCAGCGGAGGAACCGTGCCTTCATCGAGGTCTCGGGCAATCCGTCGAGCCCGCGGTAGACGAGGTCGAGGAAGCCGACGAGGTCGCCTTCGATCTCGAAGCGGCCGCTGCTGTAGTCGTCGCCTGTGTAGAGCTCGGGATTGAGCAGCATCCGGAAGAACGTACCGCGGTCCCGCAGCGTGACCCGCGCGATCGAGGGTTCGCCCGGCCGGCCGTGAATCTCTTCACCGGTCCACAGCCGGATGGTCAGCGGCGGATGGTTGCAGACTTCGATCAGCTGCTGCAGCAGTCGGCGTTCGATCCGGGTGATGCCACCACCGGCCGAAGCTGCGGTGGCTTCGATCTGAAGGTGTCCTTCTTTGTGGTCCATCGGCGGGCTCCGAGGGCTGGTCTCAGCCGTATTGTGGCGCAACATGACGGGTCGTGACCATGCCTGTAGACCGTCCGGCGTGTCCGGTCGCGGGGGTGTTGTCCCGATTTCGGCTGCAGCGTCCTCGCAGCCGGTGGAAACGGCGGCGGGCGTCACCGCGCCGCCGCCCTTGCGTTCAGAAGCCGACGTTGTTGCCACCCTTCAACTTGAGGATGCGGCGGGCATCGTCCGGCGTCGCGATCTCGAGACCGAGCTCTTCCAGGATGCGGCGGATCTTCGATACCTGATCGGCATTGGTCTGGGCCAGCTTGCCCTTGCCGATCCACAGGCTGTCCTCCAGTCCGACGCGGACGTTGCCGCCCAGCACGGCCGACATGGACGCGATGTACATCTGGTTGCGACCGGCCCCGAGCACCGACCACTGGTACTGATCGCCGAACAGGCGATCCGCCGTCCGGCGCATGTGCATGACATCCTCCGGATGGGGACCGATGCCGCCGCGCAGGCCGAACACCGACTGGATGAACAGCGGCGCCTTCACCAGTCCGCGGTCGAGGAAATGCGCGGCCACGTACAGGTGGCCGATGTCGTAGCACTCGATCTCGAATCGCGTGTCGTTCTCGCTGCATGACTGCAGGATGTACGCGATGTCCTTGAACGTGTTCTTGAAGATCCGGTCGTCGGAGCCGGCGAGATAGGGCTGTTCCCAGTCGTACTTCCATTCCTTGTAGCGCGGGAGCATTTCGTACAGGCCGAAATTCATCGATCCCATGTTCAGCGAAGCCACTTCCGGCTTCAGCTGCAGTGCCGGCTGCAGCCGGTCCACGATGGTCATCGTCGGCGCGCCGCCGGGGGTCCGGTTGATCACGACGTTGCTGGCAGCCTTGATCTTCGGCAGGAACTGCTTGAACACGGCCGGATCCTGGGTGGGACGACCGTCCGCCGATTCGCGCGCGTGCAGGTGCACGATGGCCGCACCGGCCTGGGCCGCGCCGATCGCCGCCTCGGCGATCTCGTCGGGCGTGATCGGCAGGTACGGCGACATGGTGGGCGTGTGGATCGCGCCGGTGACGGCGCAGGTGATGATGACTTTGTTCGATGCGGCCATGGTCGGCTCCGTGAAGGCGTGGCTCTGAGAAAGGGGTAAGAGATCAGCGATGACCCTTGTCCTGGGCGCGCTTGTGGGCGACCAGGGCCATCAGCCGGCGGTCACGCCAGGCTTCGCGTTCCGCATGTTCCGATTGCGGCATCAGCTTGCGGCGCTCGGCCTCGACGCGCGCCACCAGATCGCCTTCCCAGCGACGGTACTGCGTCCCCTGCATCATGCCGTGCAGTTTTTCGCCGAAGCGGTCCGCGTAGTCGGAGATGCCGCCGGGGGCATTCAGATCGATGGTTTCGAACGGACCCATGAAGGCCCAGCGCAGCCCGAGGCCGTCGCGGATGGTCTTGTCGAGGTCTTCGGTGCTGACGTAGCCCTCGTCGACGAGATGCCAGGCTTCCAGCAACAGCGCGGCCTGCAGCCGGTTCAGGATGAAGCCTTCGATCTCCTTCTTGACCAGGATCGGTACCTGCCCGACTTTCTCGTGCAGCGCGCGGGTACGTTCGACGACCTCGGGCGCGGTGAACGGCGCCGGCGACAGTTCGACGATCGGCACGATGTGCGGCGGATTGACCGGATGGGCCACCAGGCAGCGGTGCCGGCCGGGCACATGGCCGGCGAAGCGCGATGTCTGGATCGTGGAGGTCGAGCTGGCCAGGATGCAGTCCGGTGGTGCCGCGGCATCCAGATCGGAGAACACCTGGCGCTTGATGTCTTCGCGTTCCGACGTGTTTTCCTGCACGTAGCCGGCGTCGCGGACGGCGTCCTGCAGCGTGGTCGCGGCCGAGATGCGCGCGGCGATGGTGTCGGGCGCTTCGTCGACGAGCTGGGCGGCGCGCAATTCCGACAGGCCTTCGCGGATCAGGCCGAGGGCCTTGTCCGCGGCGCCCGGCGCGGCGTCGAACAGCCGGACCGGGTGGCCCGCGCGGGCGAAGACCGTGGCCCACGCACGGCCGATCAGGCCGGTACCGATGATCGCAATCGTTTCCATGGAATCCGAAATGGGAAGTGGAGGAGGGGCGGAACGGGGTGGATGCCGGTCCGGCTCAGGTCATGACTTCGAGGTTGCCGCAGACCGGGATCGCCTGGCCGCTGATGTGCCGGCCGGCGTCGGATGCGAGGAACAGCGCGGTGTTGGCGATGTCCTGGGCCGTCACCATGGTGCGCATCGATACGTGCTCGACCATGCGGCGCTTGATCTCGTCCGGCGTCACGCCGAACGCTTCTGCCTTCGCGGCGGCGACACGGTCGATCCGCTCGCCTTCGACGACGCCCGGCTGGATGCAGTTGACGCGCACGTGGTCCGGGCCGGCTTCCATGGCCAGGCTGGCGGAAAAGCCGACCACGCCCCATTTGGCGGCGGCGTACGGCGAGCGCAGCGGAAAGCCGAGCCGACCGGCGGCCGACGACAGGTTGATGATGCTGCCGCCGCCGGCGGCCTTGATCATCGGCATCGCGAGCCGCGTGCAGTAGAACAGGCTGTTCAGATCGACCGCGATGCAGCGTTCCCAGTCGGCGATGGCCATGTCTTCGATCTTGGCCGTGGGGCCGGCGATGCCGGCGTTGTTCACCAGCACGTCGAGGCCGCCCAAGCCCGCACGCACGTCCGCGAAGAGTTGTTCCACCTGAACCGGATCGGATACGTCGGTCACGCTGCGGCCGATGTCCGGGCGTTCCCGCGCCAGCCGGTCGAGCGCCGGAACGTCGACATCGCACGCGTGAACCCTGGCGCCGGCGTCGGCGAAGGTCTCGGCGATGGCGCGTCCGATTCCGCCTGCACCGGCGGTGACCAGCACGCGTTTGCCCGCGACCGAAAGATCCGGCTTCATGAAACTCCTCCCGCTACGTTTTTTGGAAGGCCCGGATTCTAGCCCACGCGGTGCAGGCCGCAGGGTTCGTCGGGACAGGCGAAGACCTCGGCGGTGACGTGCTGCAGGCCAGGCAGATGGGAGACGAGGGACTTGTAGTGTTCGGCGGAGCGGGGCGTGTGCGTCACCACCGAGATGATCGCGGCGCGATCGGCGCCACCGATGGACCACACGCGGATGTCCGCGACGCGGTTGTCGGCGTCGGCTTCGACGAGCCGGACGATCTCGTCGCGCAGACCGACATCTTCCTCGGCGTCCACCAGCACGCGGCCGCTGGACCGCAGCAGACCCCACGCCCACCAGCCGATGAGCACCGACGCGGCGATCGCCACGCCCGGATCGAGCCATACCCAGCCGAGCCAGCGGGCGGCGATCAGCGCGATGATGGCGGCGACACTGGTGACGGCGTCGGCCAGCACGTGCAGATAGGCAGAGCGCAGATTGTGGTCGTGGGCGTGGGCTTCGTGTTGCGGCGCACGCGGTGCGTGTCCGTGTCCATGGTCCTGATCATGATCGTGCCCATGCCCATGCCCATGGCCGTGAGGGGCCGCGTGCGCGTGCGGGCCGTGTCCATGGCTGCCATGGGCATGACGGTGGTCGAGCAGGAACACACTGATCACGTTGACGACGAGGCCGACGATCGCCACGACGATCGCTTCGCCGAAATGGACCGCCACCGGGTCGAGCAGCCGGCTGGCCGCTTCGACTGCCATCAGCACCGCAACGACCGCCAGCAGCAGGGCGCTGGAATAGCCGGCCAGTGCGCCGACCTTGCCGGTGCCGAACGAGAATCGCTCGTTCTGCGCGTGGCGCCGGGCGTACGCATACGCAAACGCCGTGATGCCGAGCGCGGCGGCATGGGTGCCCATGTGCCAGCCGTCGGCCAGCAAGGCCATGGAGCCGGTGAAATAGCCGGCCACGAGTTCCGCGATCATCGTGACCAGCGTCAGTACCAGCACGATCCGCGCGCGCCGTTCCGGTTCGCGGTGCGCATCGCCCGCTGCCGCCCGGGCCTGACGCCAGCGTTCGAGGGAGGCGTGTTCCGCGTCGTGTGCCATCACGATGCCGGCCGGGATTCGCCGGTCGCGGGTCCCGCGCAGTCCAGCAGACCCGCATGGAACGCGTCGCGCGGCAGGTTGCGACCGATGAACACCAGCGTGCTCGATCGCGATTCCGTGGCGGTCCACGGCTTGCCTTGGTCGGCCCCCATCAGCATGTGGATGCCCTGGAACACGACGCGGTGATCGCGTCCGGCGAAGTTCAGCACGCCCTTGTAGCGCAGCAGGTCGGGGCCGTGGCGCTGGACCATCTGCTGCATGAAGGACTCGAACCGGTGCTGGTCCAGCGGGCGGGTCTCGCGATGTACGAACGCGGTGACGTCGTCGTCGTGCTCGTGGCCGACGTCGGCCAGGAAATCCGGCTCGATCTCGAGGATCGCATCGAGGTTGAAGCCGCGGATGTCGAGCAGCGTGGCGAGGTCGGCGTGGCCGAAGTGCGCGCGGTGCTGCGAAGCCCGTGGATTCATCTGCCGCAGGCGCTGCTGCAGCGCTTCGACTTGCCGTTCCGGTACGAGATCGGTCTTGGAGATCAACAGCCGGTCGGCGAAGCCGACCTGTTCCTGCGCTTCGTGGTGTTCGTCGAGTTGCTGGCCGGCATGCACGGCATCGACGACGGTCAGGATCGCGTCGAGCCGGTACGCGTCGTGGATCTCCGGATCCATGAAGAAGGTCTGGGCGACCGGCGCCGGATCGGCGAGGCCCGTGGTCTCGATGATGACGCGGTCGAAGCGCAGTTCATCGGCATCGTGGCGGGTCTTCAGTTCGCCGAGAATGCGCACCAGATCGCCGCGCACCGTGCAGCAGATGCAGCCGTTGTTCATCTCGATGATCTGCTCGTCGCCGTTCTGCAGCAGGATCTCGTTGTCGATGCCGGCCTCGCCGAACTCGTTCTCGATGACGGCGATGCGTTCGCCGTGGCGTTCGGTGAGGATGCGGTTCAGCAGCGTCGTCTTGCCGCTGCCGAGGAAGCCGGTGAGGATCGTGACGGGAACGGTGCGGTTCATGGCAACGGCGATCGCGGGGTCGGGCGGTTTCGGTTCCGGCGGCGACTCGCTGCGCGTCGCCGAAACCGGTCAACGGCGGACGGGGGGGCTGACGCGGCGCCCGCGCGGCAGCGGGCGGTGTTTGCGGGGGTCGTGGGTCTTGTTGTCGGGAGAACAGTCCGCGCACAGCCCCTTGACCGTCAGATCGACTTCGGACGGCGTGAAACCGGCCGGCAGCGGCGGCGTCGCGCCGAGGCCGACGTCGTCCAGGCAGATGACGCGGCTGCAGCAGTTGCACTTGAAGTGCGCGTGTCCGTGGGGCTGGCCGGTACCGGCTGCATTGAAGCGCCACACGCGATCGTCACCGCTGATCTTGTGGGCGAGATTCTGCGTCGTCAGCCAATCCAGCACGCGGTAGACCGTGACGCGGTCGATGCCGGATGCCTGGGACAGGCGGCCTTCGATCTCGCTGTGCGCGAGCGCGCCATCCGCTTTCAGCAGCGTCGCGAGGATCTCGATGCGGGCGTTGGTCACGCGCGCGCCGGTGTTGCGGATCAGTTCCTCGGCGACCACGCGAAAATTGAGGGCCATGTCGACTCGACTAAGGGATTGACGAAATGCCGAACCGGTCTGGTGCACCCGTTGTTCGACACCTTACTGCAAAGGATCCGGGCCGGACCGACAGCCATGTTGCGGCCGACCGGTGGCGTTCCGCTATCCGTCGCCGTCGACGCAATTGCGATGGCGATATTGAAGCACGCCGGGCCTGATGTCGCCAACGCCGGCGCCGTGAACGCCCGACTTCCCGTCACGGAAGATGGGGTTGCCGGCCGCCCGGCGCAAGCGGGACCGCCGATGGGTCAGCCTTTCTTCTTGAACCCGCCACGGATCCAGTCGAGGCTCTTGACGCCATCCGGCGGGCTGATCAGATCGGGGGTGTAGTAGCGGATGTTGGTCAACGTCGGCTTGCCGTCGACGATCCGGATCGTGCCGTAGGGCACGTGCTGCACCGCCTGGTGACCATTGCCGAGCGCCATGTCGACCGTGCCGGCCACCGATTCGAACTTCAGATACTCGAACGCGGCGATCAGTTCGTCATCGGTGGGCGTGCCTTTCTTCGCCTTCGCCGCCTTCTCGTACGCAGCCTTGGCCCCCAGGAACGCGGTGGCCATGTGATACGACGAATACACCGGGGTCGACTTGAACTGATTCTTGTACGCGCCCTGGAACCACTGGTTGAGCTTGGAATCCGGCGCGAACGGTCCGTTGGGCCCGCGGGCGCCGATCATCGTGCCGTCCGGCAGCTGGTTCCCGAGGCGTTCCAGGATGGTGTCGCCGCAGATGATGATGTTGGGTGACTTCTTCAGCAGCCCGCGCGGCGCGGCCTGCAGAACGTAGGCCTCCAGGTCGCCGCCCCACAGGGAGTTCTGCATGATCTGGCCGCCGCTGGTGATCAGTGCCGACACCTCGGTGTTGTATTGCCCGGCGCCGAGTTTCGGCATGACGTTGGTGGCGATCTTCGCGTTCGGCGCGAGGACCTTCAGCGCTTCCGTGAAGTCGCTCCAAGCGTCCTGACCCCACGCATAGTTCGGGTTGATGCCGGAGAAAGCCTTCAGGTCGGGGTACATCTCGGCGATGTAGCGGGCGGCCGCCACGTTTTCCTGGGTGGCCATGGTCGTCGTCCGGAACACATACTTATAGGACGCTTCCTCGAACACGCGGTTGGTCGAGCAATCGAACAGCACGGTGACCTTCTTCAGTTCCTCGGCCACCGGCGCGATGGCGAGGCAGTCGCCGCTGGAGATCACGCCGATGACCATGTCGACGTTCTGCCGGCTGACCAGATTCCGATACTCGGTGACGACCTTGGACGGTCCTCCGGCCTCGTCGACGTAAGCCAGTTCGATCGGGCGTCCGCCGAAGCCCTTCTGTTCATACCCCGGGACGGCGCCGCCCTTGTTGAACGCGTCGACCAGCAGATCGGCGGCATTCTTCGCCGGAACGCCGAACGGCCCGGCGGCGGGACCGGACAGGAACGTGATGACGCCGATACGCAGCGGCCGGTTGTCCTGGGCGTGGGCGGAAAGGGCGGTGGCCGCGGCCAGCAGCACGGCCGACAGCCAGGTGAACGCGCGGTTCATGGTGAAGCTCCTCCGATATGTTTTGTGTGGTTCCGACGCCGGGCGATTCCGTCCGATGCGGCCCGGAGTATACAAACGTCCGTCCGTGGGAAACGGTTGGCTACAATCCGGACTTCCCGGCGGTTCCGCCGGCCGTCCCCATTCCCGTGAACCTGCTCGCCCTCGATTGCGCCACCGAACATTGCTCCGTCGCCCTGTGGCGCGACGGCATGGTCGATCAGCGGCTGGAACACGCGGGGCAGCGCCATTCCGAACTGCTGCTGCCGATGGTGACCTCGGTGCTGCGGCACGCCGGGCTCGGCGCCCGTGACCTGCATGCGGTGGCCGTCACCGTGGGTCCCGGTTCCTTCACCGGCTTGCGCATCGGCACCGCCGTGGCGCAGGGATTTGCGTTCGGCGCGGGGGTGCCGGCCGTTCCCGTGGGAACGCTGGAAGCGCTGGCCGAGGGCGCCGGTGCCGAACGGGTGCTGGCCTGCATCGATGCCCGGATGAACGAGATCTACGCCGCGGCCTATGTCCGGCTCGATGTCGGCATCTGGCGCGCGGCGCTGGAACCGGTGGTGTTGCCGCCGGAGGCCCTCGAACTGCCGGCCGGCGCCGGATGGGTCGGTGTCGGCAACGCGTTCGCACGCTACGCCGAGCGGCTGAGCGCCGTGCGAGCGCAACTGGACCGCGTCGATGGCGATGCGTTTCCGCAGGCGCGCCACGTGGCGGCGATCGCGGCGGCCCTGGTGCGATCGGGTGCCGCCGCGGCGCCGGATGCCCTGGTGCCGGTCTACGTGCGCGACAAGGTCGCGTTGACGTTGGCGGAACGATGAGCGCGCAACTGGACACCCTGCCGCGGTTCCGGCCGTTGCGCGAGGCGGATCTCGACGGTGTCGCGGCGATCGAACGCGAGCTGTATTCGCATCCATGGACCCGCGGCAATTTCGACGACTCGCTGCGGGCCGGCTACTCGTGCTGGGTCATGGAGTCCGACGGCCTGCTGTGCGCGTACGGCGTGCTGATGCTCGGCGCGGAGGAAGCGCACCTGCTCAATCTGAGCGTTGCGCAGGCCTTCCAGCGCCGCGGATTCGGCCGCAAGCTGCTCGAATTCTTCGTGCTGCGGTCGCGGGAGTTCGGTGCGCGGGCGATGTTCCTGGAGGTCCGGCCCTCCAACGAAGCCGGGCGGGCGTTGTACACGACCGCCGGCTTCCGGACGCTCGGCGTGCGGCCGCGCTATTACCCGGCCGCGAAAGGGCGCGAGGATGCGATCCTGATGGGGCGCGACCTGTGAGCCGCCGCGGCCGCGTGCTGGACGAACTGGGGCTCGGACCGGAATGGGTGCGGCGCGACCGGCCGGCGGCCGATGCCGGGGTTGTCGTCCGGACCCCGGCTGAAGCGGACGTGCCGGCAGCGACATCCGTGGCGCAGACGCCGGTCGATCGCAATCTCGCGCTGCCGGCCGAAGGCCTGGAAGCCCGCACCGCCGAAATCCTGCAGATGGACTGGGAGCCGTTGGCCGCCACCGTGGCCGACTGCCGCGCGTGCAAGCTGTGTACGGGGCGCAATCGCACCGTGTTCGGTGTGGGAGATCGTGCCGCCGACTGGCTGTTCGTCGGCGAAGGACCGGGCGCGGAGGAAGATCAGCGCGGCGAACCGTTCGTCGGTCAGGCCGGTCGATTGCTGGACAACATGCTCGCCGCGATCGCGTTGAAGCGCGGTGATGACGTCTACATCGCCAACATCGTCAAATGCCGGCCGCCGAACAATCGCAATCCGGAGCCGGGCGAAGCGGCGGCCTGCCGGCCGTACCTGCAACGGCAGATCGAGCTGCTGCGGCCTCGACTGATCGTCGCGCTCGGCAAGGTCGCCGCGGTGAACCTTCTGGGCCGCGATGCATCCATAGCGTCGGTACGCCGGCAACTGCTCGACTATCGCGGCGTCCCGCTGATCGTCACCTACCATCCCGCATACTTGCTGCGGAGTCTCCCCGACAAGGCCAAGGCCTGGGAAGACCTGTGCTTCGCCCGGGACACGATGCAGCGTCTGAAAGCCGCAACGTGAACCGGAATGGTCGACGCCGCGCTTGAACGCGGCGCGATCGCCCCCAGAACGTGGGGGTTCAACCAAAGGAGAAGGCAGGCATGTTCGGTCGAATCGGAGTTCTGCTGGCGCTCGTCGCGACCGTGGTGCTGTCCGGCTGCGGCTACAACACCATCCAGTCCCAGGACGAGGAGGTGAAGAGTTCGTGGAGCGAAGTGGTGAACCAGTATCAGCGGCGCGCCGATCTGGTGCCGAACCTCGTGAACACCGTGAAGGGTTTCGCGGAGCAGGAGAAGGACATCCTGCTCGGCGTGACCGAAGCCCGCGCGCGCGTCGGCAGCATCCAGGCCACGCCGGAGCTGGTCAACGATCCGGCGGCGCTGAACAAGTTCGTGCAGGCCCAGGGCGAAATGACGTCGGCGTTGTCGCGGTTGCTGGTGGTCGCGGAAAACTATCCGCAGTTGAAGTCCGACCAGAACTTCCGCGATCTGCAGGCGCAGCTGGAAGGCACCGAGAACCGCATCGCGGTCGCACGCAATCGCTACATCAAGAGCGTGCAGGCCTACAACACGACGGTGCGTTCGTTCCCGAACAACCTGACGGCGAAGATCTTCGGCTTCGAGACCAAGGCCAACTTCACGGTCGAGAACGAAGCCGCCATCGCGAAACCGCCGTCGGTCGATTTCTCGAAGCCCGCGGCGCCGGAACCGGCCAAGTAACGACGCATGACCGGTTCGATCCTCCGTCGGCCCTTGCCATGGCTGGCCCGACTGCTGGTGCTGGGACTGCTGTGGGTCGGCGCCGCAGGGGCCGAGGTGGCGGTGCCGCCGGTGGCCCGCGTCACCGACCTGACGGGAGCGCTACCGGCCGCGACGCAGCAGGCGCTCGGTCAAAAACTGCAGGCCTTCGAGCAGAAGAAGGGCAGCCAGATCGCCGTGCTGCTGGTGCCGACGACGCAGCCGGAGGCGATCGAGCAATATGCCATCCGCGTCGCGGAGCAATGGAAGATCGGCCGCAAGGGCGTCGATGACGGCGCGCTGCTGGTCGTGGCCAAGGACGATCGCGCGGTGCGCATCGAGGTGGGCTATGGCCTGGAAGGGGCGCTGAACGATGCCACCGCGAAACGCATCGTCGACGAATTCATCGTGCCGCGGTTCCGTGACGGCGATTTCGAAGGTGGCGTCACGGCGGGGGTCGACCGGATGATCGCCGTCATCGACGGTGAGCCGTTGCCGCCGCCCAGGCAGGCCACTCGAGGGCGGTCGGGCAACGGGCTCGAAGGGAATCTCGAGTCGCTGTTCGTAATCGGCTTCGTGGCGGTGTTCGTCGTGGGTGGCATCCTGCGGCAGCTGTTCGGACGCGTGCCGGCCGCAGGGATTGTCGGCGCGGGGGTCGGGGTGATCGGCTGGCTGATCGTCGGTACGGCCGTGATCGGTGTCGTGGTCGCCGTGATCGCGTTTCTGGTCACGCTGTTCAGTGGCGCGATGCCGATGGGGGGCGGCGGCCGTCGTGGCGGCGGTTTCGGCGGCGGTGGATTTGGCGGTGGCGGTGGATTTGGCGGTGGCGGTGGATTCGGGGGCGGCGGTGGTGGATTCGGTGGTGGTGGCGCATCGGGACGCTGGTGACATGGACCCGAATCGATTGCTTCGCCACACCTTCACCGGCGCCGGTGCCGTCCGGTCCGCCTTTCCCGGCAGCGCGCTGGATGCGATCGAGCGCGCGATCGGCGACGCCGAAGCGCGCCATTCGGGCCAGATCCGTTTCGCCGTCGAGGCGGCGCTCGCACCCGTGGAGGTCTGGCGTGGCGTCACCGGGCGCGACCGCGCACTGCAGGTCTTCGCGCATCTGGGCGTCTGGGATACCGAGCACAACAACGGCGTGCTGATCTATCTGCTGCTGGCGGATCACGACGTCGAGATCGTCGCCGACCGTGGCATTCATCTGCGTTGCGGCGGCACGACGTGGGAGAAAATCTGCCACGACATGGAGGCGGCGTTTCGGCGCGGCGAATTCGAGGCCGGTGTGCTGACCGGTATCGCGGCCGTCGGACGGCAGCTCGAGCAGCATTTCCCTCGGCGGGACGGCGCCGCCACCAACGAGCTGCCCGATCGCCCGATCGTGCTCTGACGGGTCGCGTTGCCTCAGGCCTGCGCCAACTGGTCGCGGCCGCCGTTCTTCGCGATGTACAACGCGCGGTCGGTCCGCTCGAAGATCTGGTCAGCGGTGTCGCCGGAGCGATGCACGGTCATGCCGACACTGACCGTGACCGACAGCGTGTCCCAATCCAGTGCCAGCGGCGTGTTGGCGATCCGATGACGCAGCTTCTCGCCGATCGTCGCTGCGTGTTCGGCTGAACAATCCGGCAGCAGGACCAGAAACTCTTCGCCACCCCAGCGGCACGCCACGTCGGATGCGCGCAAGCCGCCGCGAATCAGCGTCGCGACATGCTGGATCATGCGGTCGCCCACCGGATGGCCGTGCCGGTCATTGATGTTCTTGAAATGGTCGATGTCGATCAGCATCGTGCACATGGGTCGCGGGTTGCGGCGCTGCGC
>JAHCKV010000510.1 GCA_026125595.1 Burkholderiales bacterium
TGCGTGTCACATCGAAGCCGTCCATGCCCGGCATCTGGCAATCCATCAACACCAGATCGTAGGATTCCCGTCCCAGCTGCTCCAGTGCATCCAGCCCGTTGTCTGCCATCGATACGACGCAGCCGGCATTGCGCAGCATGCTCGACGCGACCATCTGGTTCACGGCGTTGTCTTCCACCAGCAGGACGCGGTAGCCATCGAATCGCTCGATCGTCGGGCGATCGGTTTCGCGTACGACCGTCGACCGATCTTCGACCGGTGGAATCGGCGCGGCGGATTCGGCTGCGCGATCGCACAACACATGGAAACGGAACGTCGAGCCAAGTCCCGGCTGACTCTCGACCGACACGTCGCCACCCATCATGCGGCACAGATGGCGCACGATCGACAAACCGAGGCCGGTGCCGCCGAATTGCCGCGTCGTGCTGTCGTCGGCCTGCGAGAACGCAGCGAAGATCCGTTCCTGCACGTCCGCCGGCACGCCGATGCCGGTATCGGTCACCGAGAAATGCAGTCGCAGACGACCCTCATCCGTGCCGACGATGCCGGTGGAGATCGCGACGGAGCCGTCCCGTGTGAACTTGACGGCGTTGGACACCAGGTTCGACAGGATCTGCCGCAGTCGCAACGGATCGCCGACCAGCAGTTGCGGTATCTCCGGCGGGATCGACGCACGCAACTCGACGTTCTTGCGTCGGGCGGTTTCCGAGAACAGCGTGACCACGTCGCCGATCACGGTCCGCAGGTCGAAGTCGATCCGTTCGAGTTCCAGCTTGCCGGCTTCGATCTTCGAAAAATCCAGGATGTCGTTGATCAGTTGCAGCAGGTGTTCGCCCGAGCGTTGCATGGTCTTCGCGAGTTCCTGCTGGGTCCCGTCGAGGCGGGTTTCCAGCAGCAACTCGGCCACGCCCAGAATGCCGTTCATCGGCGTCCGGATCTCATGGCTCATGTTGGCGAGGAACTGGCTCTTGGCCCGATTCGCCGCCTCGGCTGCTTCCTTGGCGCGGGACAGTTCGGCTTCGGCCAGCTTGCGTTCGGTGATGTCGGCATTCGTCCCAATCGCGCGAAGCGCGCGGCCGTCCGGGGCACGTTCCACGACGCGACCGCGGCTGTGGGTCCATCGCCACTCCCCCGACACGGTCCGCACGCGCTGCTCGACGCTGTAGTGCGAAGATTCACCTTTGAACAGCGCCTGGATCGTCTGCCACACCCGCGGTCCGTCCTCCGGGTGCATCAGTTTCGAAATCTCCTTGAAACTGGTCCAGGTTTCCTCGGGTGGTCCACCCAGGATCACGTTCCAGTGTTCGCTCAGGTAGATGTCATGGGTCGTCAGATTCCAGTCCCACAGCGCGAGATTCGATCCGTCGAGCGCGAGACCGAGCCGCTCCTTGATGCGTGTCAAATCCTGCGCACGCTCTCCGAGCTCGCGGGTTCGGTCCGCCACCGCGGTCTCGAGCGTGTTGCGGGCCGCGTGCAGGTCGTCGTCGCGCCGCTGGATCTCGCCGAGCATCTCGTTGAAGGCCCGGCCGAGGCGGCCCAGTTCATCGCTCGAGTCCACCCGTGCGCGCAGCGAGAAATCGCGGTCCCTCGCGACCGACCGCGCGATGCCGACCATCTCGGAGATGGGGCGCAGCACCCGTCCCGACAACAACCGGGCCACGAGTAACGCGAGCAACAACGCGACCATCGTGCCGCCGACCAGCGTGCCGGTTTCCTGCAGCAACTGGTCGCGCCGGTTCTTCAGATCGAGTTGCAGCAGGATCGAGCCCGCTTGTTCGCCGTCCAGTTCGATGGCGCGCAACACCCGGGTGTGGGCCGTCCACAGGGACGACTGCGCGCCGTCGGGGATCGACCAGTCGGGATTGAGCCGAGCATCCGGACGCACGTAAGTGACCAGGGTCCGGCCGCGGATATCCAGCAGCCGGGCCGCGACGATGTCTCGATTGGTGCCGAGCATCTCGAGGGCGCGTTGCGCCGGCAACAGATTGCCCGACACCAATGAGGCGGCGCTGGCAGCGCCGGCAATCTCCGCGAGCGTGCCCGCTTCGTCGAGGGCCGCGGCGCTGCGATGGCTGAGCGAGACGGCCAGCGAGAACAGCAGCACCACGAACAGTCCCGCACCGGCAGTCAGCATGTAGATGCCGCTGATCTTCTGGGCAATGGACACTGCGCGCAGTTCGCTGCTCGGCATGCCGAGATCTCCTCCGATCGGAGGGATTACGACTGCGGCGTCGAAAACTTGATCGGCGTCGAGCCGGTCGCGGAGACGTAAGCTTGTGCTTACGTCTTTGAATCAACGATCCAAATCGCGAACCGGCGCCGCGTCATGCGAAAGTCATTCCGATGCCAGGACCTCGAGGCTGCGGTCGTTCGCCGGCTGCATCGCCCGGAGATAGCGTCCCGTATGGCTGACCGGATGCGCAGCCACGGTCTCCGGCGGTCCGGCTACCACCACGGTACCGCCGCCGTCGCCACCCTCCGGGCCCATGTCGATGATCCAGTCGGCCGTCTTGATGACATCCAGATTGTGTTCGATCACGACCACCGTATTGCCGTGGTCTCGCAGCCGGTGCAGGACCTGCAGCAGCAGATCGACGTCCTGGAAGTGCAAGCCCGTCGTCGGTTCATCGAGGATGTACAGCGTGCGGCCCGTATCGCGCTTGGACAGTTCGAGCGCCAGTTTCACCCGTTGCGCTTCGCCGCCGGACAGCGTGGTCGCGCTCTGACCCAGCGTGATGTAACCAAGGCCCACATCCGTCATGGTTTCGAGCTTGCGCGCGATGGCGGGAACGGCACCGAAGAACTCCCGCGCCTGCTCGACGGTGAGGCCCAGCACTTCGTGAATGTTGCGGCCCTTGTATTGCACTTCGAGCGTTTCGCGGTTGTAGCGGCGACCGCTGCAGACATCGCACGGCACGTAGACGTCCGGCAGGAAATGCATCT
>JAHCKV010000511.1 GCA_026125595.1 Burkholderiales bacterium
GCCGCGGTGGTGGTCTCCTCCCCCGCGAAATCCATCGTTTTGTCAGGTTCGGCGCTCTAATAGCGAGACTCGGGCCAGGTCCGTCGAGTCACCAAAAAATGGAGTCAAATCAAAATACTGATGTCCGTCCGCCGAGCGGCGTTGCGGGCCGTCCTGCAGGCGTGTCAAGAATGCCGACGGTGCGCTGCAGCATGCACCGGACAATCCCGCCGGGATCGTCGGATGATCCGTCCGGGGCTGCGCATGCTAGGCTCGACCGGGCATGCAAGCCCCGTCCCGAACATCTCCATCGCAGCGCTGGTGCCGGATCGACCGGCACGACGGCGGCGGCGTCCTCCATCTCGCGGGGGCCTGGCAACTGGCCCATCTCGTCGATCTCGACACGGCGCTGCGTGGCATCGATTCCGTCCATGGCGCTTTCGCGATCGACGGCAGCGCGCTGACCGCACTGGATACTGCCGCCGCGCTGCTGGTGTTGCGGCACGCCCGTCGGATCGGCGCGCCATCGCAACCGCCGACACTGCTCGGCTTCGATCAACGACATCGTCGCGTGATGGAAGTCGTCGCGAAGCAGACCGAGGGCATGAAGCCGATGCCGCGCGCGACGAAGCGCGGACCGGTGACGGCGCTCGGTGCTTCGGCGGCCGACGTGTTCGATCTGCTCGTCGGCCACCTGGATTTCGCCGGCCTGGTGTTCGTCGAGACATTGCGGGTGGTGCGACGGCCACGGTTGCTGCGCATCCGCGAGCTCGTCGCGCAATTCGATCAGGTGTGCCTGACCGCAATTCCGGTGGTCGCGCTGGTCACGTTCCTGATCGGCATCGTGTTCACCTATCTGCTCGGCATGCAGGCGGAGAAGTACGGCGCCAACATCTTCGTGGTCGACGGCGTCGCCATCGGCATGTGCCGGGAGCTTGCCCCGATCATCGTCGCGACGATCATCGCCGGCCGGTCCGGCGCCGCGTTCACCGCGCAGCTCGGCACGATGCGCTACACCGAAGAGACCGATGCCATCCGCACGCTCGGGTTGTCGCCGGTGCAGGTACTCGTGCTGCCGCGGATGTTCGCGCTGACGGTCGCGCTGCCGCTGCTCGTGTTTGTCGGCGACGCACTCGGCATCGCCGGGGCCGCGATCGTGTCGGACGTCATGCTGGGCATCACGCCCACGACGTTCATCGAGCGGTTGCACGAAGCGCTGGCGAAGGAGCACTTCATGGTCGGGCTGATGAAGGCGCCCGTGTTCGCGATCTTCATCGCCGTCATCGGCTGCCGCATGGGCATGACGGTCAACCGCGACACGCGATCGATCGGCATCAACACCACGTCGACAGTCGTGCAGGGAATCGTCGCGGTGATCCTGCTCGATGCGCTGTTCGCCATCTTCTTCCAGGAGCTGGGCATCTGATGGACGCCGGCGCGCCGCTGATCGAGGTCGAATCGATCGTCACCCGCTTCGGCGCGCAGACCGTGCACGACGGCGTCAGCTTCGAAGTGGCGCGCGGCCAGGTCGTCGCGCTGATCGGCGGCAGCGGTACCGGCAAGTCGGTGCTGCTGCGCGAGATCATCGGACTGCAACGGCCGACGTCCGGTCGCATCCGGCTGTTCGGCACCGATGTCTGGAGCAGCGATGCGGACGCGCTGGCCCGGCTGCGGCGCCGCTTCGGCATGATGTTCCAGGACGGCGCGCTGTTCTCGTCGTTGACCGTGGCGCAGAACGTCGCGACACCGCTGAAGGAACACGCCCGGGTGCCGCCCGATCTGATGGATTCTCTGGTGCAGTTGCGCATCGCGCTGGCGGGCCTGCCGCCCGATGCGGCGGGCAAGATGCCGAGCCAGTTGTCCGGTGGCATGCGCAAGCGCGCGGCGATCGCCCGGGCGCTGGCGCTGGAACCGGAGGTGCTGTTCCTCGACGAGCCGACGTCGGGCCTCGATCCGATCACCGCCCGCACGTTCGACCGGTTGCTGCGGTTCCTGTGCGACGATCTGGGCATCACCGTGTTTCTCGTGACCCACGACCTCGACACGTTGCTCGGCATCGTCGACCGGTTGATCGTGCTGTCCAACGGCAAGGTTCTGGCCGACGGACCCGTCGCGCAGGTCATGCAGGTCGACGATCCGTGGTTGCAGTCGTATTTCTCGGTACGCACAATGGTCGAGACGGAGGCAGAACCCGATGGAATCTGAGGCCCGCTACACGCTGGTCGGCTCGATATTGCTGGTGCTGGTGGTTGCCGTGATGGCCGTCACGGTGTGGCTCGCCCACACCGGCCGGCGCGGCTTCGAGCACTACGTCATCTATTTCGAGCGGCATTCCCTCGAAGGGCTGCAGGTCGGTGGCGACGTCAACGTGCGTGGCGTCAAGGTGGGCCGGGTCGACGATTTCCGCATCGAGCGTGACAACATCAACCGCGTCCGGGTGACGGTCCGCATCAATCCGAGCACGCCGGTCAGCAACAACACCGTCGCCGTCGTCGCACGCAATCTGGTCACCGGACTCGCCCGCGTCAATCTGGTGACGCCCGATCCACCCGGCCCCGAGCTGACGCTGATTCCCCCCGGTGAGGATTTCCCGGTCATCGGCGAAGGACAGTCCGATCTCGATCAGCTCGCCGATGCCGTCAATCACATCGCGCTGAGCGGTGGTGAAGCGCTCGAGAACATCAACCGCGTGCTGTCGGCCGAGAACCAGAAGGCGCTGTCGGACCTGCTGGTCAACGTGAACGCGCTGGCGCAGTCGTTGAACGGCGGGCTCGGTCGCGTCGACAAGACGCTCGCCGGATTCGATCGCAGCGCCGCCGAGATCGCGCGCGCCGGTCGGCAGGTGGCCCAGGCAGCCGATCGCATCTCGCGCGACGTGACGCCGCTGACCGCGCAGGCCGAAGTTGCGCTGCGCGATCTGTCCAGCGCCGTCCGCACGATGGAACGGGATATCGCCCG
>JAHCKV010000512.1 GCA_026125595.1 Burkholderiales bacterium
GCAACGGCCACGTGCGCGGCGACCTGATCTATCGCACGCTGTCGGTGCGCGGTCAGGCCGGGCTCGATCTGGTGCTGTATTTCGCGTTTTTTTTGCCGGGGATACTGGCCCTCGTCTACGCGGGCTGGGAGTTCGCCGAGAAGTCCTGGAGCATCCGCGAAGCCTCCAGCGTCACCGGCAGCGGATTGCCGGTGTATCACTTCAAGATGGTGATCCCGGCGGCGGGTGCATTGCTGGCGCTGCAGGCGGTGGCGGAAATGCTCCGCTGCGTGATCTGTCTGCGCACCGGTGCGTGGCCGCGCCGCCTGCATGACGTCGAGGAAGCCGACATCGACCAGTTGAAGGAACTGGTGACCGGCGCCGAACGGGGGGCGGCCCGATGATCGCGCGCCTGCGCCTCGATACCCGGACGGTCGGCTTCGCCGTCGTCGGGCTGATCGTGCTGCTGTACATCCTGTTCCTGCCGCCGCCGTCGATGATCCGTTCCCCGCACATGGGAATGGTGATGCTCGGGTTGATCGTCGTGACGATCCTGCTCGGCTTCCCGATCGCGTTCACGTTGATGGGCGTCGGCATCCTGTTCGGGATCTACGCGTTCTGGCGACCGGGCCTGGCGCTGTCCGACAACCCGATCTTCGACCAGATGGTGCTGCGGACCTACGGCGTGATGACCAACGACGTGGTCATATCGGTGCCGCTGTTCATCTTCATGGGTTACATCGTCGAGCGGTCGGGCATCATCGACCGTCTGTTCCGCAGTCTGCAGCTCGCGATGGCCGGCGTGCCCGCATCGCTGGCGGTGGCGACCATCGCGACCTGCGGCGTGTTCGCGGCGGCCACCGGCATCATCGGCGCGGTGGTCACGCTGATGGGCCTGCTGGTGCTGCAGCCGATGCTCAAGGCCGGCTACGACGTGCGCATCGCTGCCGGGTCGATCGCCGCCGGGGGCTGTCTCGGCATCCTGATCCCGCCCAGCGTGATGCTGATCCTCTACGGCGCCACGGCCGGCGTGTCGGTCGTGCAGCTGTATGCCGGTGCGCTGATCCCCGGGATCATGCTGGCGCTGCTGTACATCGGCTACGTGATGGTGCGGGCACTGATCAATCCGAGTCTCGCACCCCCGCTGCCGAAGGAGGAGCGCAACGTGCCGGCGGGCGAGATCCTGCGCTCGCTGGTGGTGTCGTTCGTGCCGCTGGCGCTGCTGATCGGCGCGGTGCTCGGCAGCATCGTCAAGGGCTGGGCCACGGCGAGCGAAGCCGCAGCACTCGGTGCCATCGGCGCCATCGTGCTGGCGGCGATCTACAAGCGGCTGGACTGGACGCGGTTTCGTGAATCGGTGTTCCTGACCAGCCGTACCACGGCCATGGTGTGCTGGCTGCTGGTCGGCTCGTGGGTGTTCTCGTCGACATTCGCGGTGCTCGGCGGGCAGCGCATCCTCGAACAATGGGTGTTCTCGCTCGATCTGTCGCCCGGCGGATTCCTGCTGCTGTCCCAGGTGCTGATCTTCCTGCTGGGCTGGCCGCTGGACTGGACCGTCATCATCATCATCTTCGTGCCGATCTTCCTGCCGATGCTCGCCCATTTCGGCATCGATCCGCTGTTCTTCGGCCTCCTGACCGCTCTCAACCTGCAGACGGCATTCCTGTCGCCGCCGATGGCGATGGCGGCTTTCTACCTGAAGGGCGTGGCGCCGCCCCACGTGACGCTCGGACAGATCTTCGCCGGCATGGTGCCGTTCATGATCATCCAGTTGCTGGCGATGCTGCTGCTGTACCTGATACCCGATATCGGTCTCTGGCTCCCGCGCACGCTCTACCAGTAGAATTTCGCGACCGAAGCCGGAGGGCGTGGCGACACCATCGCCGTGCCTTCCGGCGCTCCATGCATCCAACGAGGATCTGCTCCGGCGTCTCGTCGGGGGCTTCCGAACCGTCCAGGAACATCATGAAACCACGCATCCTCGTCAGTCGCGAGGTGTTCGACGAGACGCTGGCCTTGCTCGCCGAGCATTTCGACGTCGAATCGAACCAGACCGACCAGCGCTTCTCCGCCGACGAACTCGCAGCCCGCCTGGCGGACAAGCAGGCGGCCGTCATCTCCACGTCCGATCGCATCGACGCCGCGCTGCTCGATCGTTGCCCCGGTCTCAAGGCGGTCTGCAACGTCGGCGTCGGCTACAACAACATCGATGTGCCGGCCTGCACCAGCCGCGGCGTGATGGCGACCAACACGCCGGGCGTCCTGACCGACAGCGTGGCCGACTACACCTTCGGTCTCGTGATCGCCACATGCCGCCGGGTGACCGAGGGCGAGCACTACCTGCGCGATGGCCAGTGGAAGGGGACCTATCTCAAGCAGATGCTCGGCCAGGACGTGCACGGCGCGACGCTGGGCATCTTCGGCCTCGGCCGGATCGGTCAGGCGGTGGCGAAGCGCGCAGCCGGCTTCGACATGAATGTGCTCTACCACAACCGGTCGCCGCTCGATGCCGCGACCGAGAAGACATTCAACGCGAGCTATCGAACCAAGGAGGCGCTGCTGCGCGAGTCCGACATCGTCGTGCTGCTGACGCCGTATTCTGCCGAGAGCCACCACATGATCGGCGCCGCGGAACTGGCGCTGATGAAACCGAGCGCGGTGCTGATCAACGTGGCGCGTGGCGGCATCGTCGACGACGCGGCGCTGATCGAAGCACTGAAGGCGCGCCGCATCTGGGCTGCCGGCATGGACGTCTACGAAAACGAGCCGGCGTTGAATCCCGGATTTCTCGGGCTGAAGAACGTGGTGTTGTCGCCCCATCTCGCCTCCGCGTCGGAACCCACGCGCAAGGCCATGGCCAATACCGCGGCCCGCAACTGCATCGCCGCGCTGACCACCGGTGCGCCACCGAATCTGCTGAATCCCGAGGCCCGGCGGTAGATCGGCCGAC
>JAHCKV010000513.1 GCA_026125595.1 Burkholderiales bacterium
CGATCGCCGATATCCTGAAATCGAAGAAACAGATCTCGCGGATTCCGAAATGCGAAGACACCATGAACCCGCAGTTCATCGACGCGATGCTGTCGAATTGACGATGCGGCGATCGGCATGACCGGTGTCGTGCATCCGGCCAGCGTCCGCACGACGCGGATCGCGGTCGTCTGCATGGTCGTCAGCGGCATCGCGTGGGGGCTTACGTGGATGCCGCTGAAGCATTTCGCGGCGCAGGGACTCGGCGGTCTGATGATGTCGATGCTGACCTACGGACTGGTCGGCATCGTGGCGATTCCGGTGATCTGGCGGCAGTTCCCGGCCTGGCGCCCGGAGTGGCGTCAGCTGGTCGGCATCGCGATACTCGGCGGGCTGGGCAATGCCTGCTTCGTCAGCGTGATCGCCGTCGGCGAAGTCGTCCGCGCGATGCTGCTGTTCTATCTGCTGCCGCTGTGGAGCATCGTCGGCGCGCGGCTGTTCCTGCACGAGCGGGTCACACCACAACGCGCCATGGCCATCGCGATGACCATGGCCGGCGCGTTCTGCGTGCTCGGCGGTCCGGCGGCACTCGACGCCCCGTTCGCCTGGACCGATGCGCTGGCCGTGCTCGCCGGCTTTCTGTACGCGTCGCAGAACCTCGTGTCCCGTGCCGCGCAACGCATTCCGGTGCTGTCCAAGACGCTGGCCGTGTTCGTCGGCTGCGGACTGGCTTCGCTGATCGGCGTCGTGGCGCTCGATCAACCGGTGCCACCGATCTCCGGCACCCTCGGCATGCAGCTCGCGGCCTTCGCGTTCATCTGGCTGCTCGCCGCGATGCTGATGTCGCTGTATGGCGTGAGCCATCTCGAAGCCGGTCGCGTGGCCGTGCTGATCGTGCTCGAACTGGTGGCCGGCGTGATCTCCGCGATGCTGATCGGTCACGAAACATTGAACCTGCTGGGATGGGTCGGGGCTGCGTTGATCACCGCCGCGACGATGCTCGAAGCCCGGCCGTCGAATCCGTCCGTTCCCATCGCCGCCACGAGGATTTCCCCATGCCCGAAACCCTGATGAACCGCATGAGCTGGGTCGCGTACCGCGACCGCGTGCAAGACGGCGGCAGTCCCGTCTTCCTGCCGGTCGGTGCCACCGAGCAGCACGGCCCCCATCTGCCGCTGGGCACGGATGCGTTGCTCGCGTCGGCGGTGTCGGAGTCGGCCGCGCGCCTGGTGGATGGCATCGTCGCGCCGGCGTTCGCATACGGCTTCAAGTCGCAGCCCAAGTGCGGGGGCGGCAATCATTTCTGCGGCACGACGAGTCTCGATGCGCAGACCCTCGCCGCCCAGGTCCGCGATGCGGTGCGCGAGTTCGCGCGCCACGGCGTGACCCGGCTCGTGATCGTCAACGGTCACTACGAGAACCAATGGTTCCTGATCGAGGGCATCGATCTGGCCATGCGCGAACTGGGGCCGACGTCGCCGTTGACCGTCATGCGGCTGGAGTACTGGGATTTCTTCACGCCGGAGACACTCGCCAAGGTGTTCCCCGACGGCTTCCCCGGCTACGCGCTCGAGCATGCCGCGGTGATGGAGACGTCGATGATGCTGCACTTCCATCCCGATCTGGTGCGGCTGGACCTGATTCCCGACGATCCGCCGGCAGATTTTCCGCCCTACGACATCTATCCGACGCGTACGGATTGGGTGCCGCCGTCTGGCGTGCTGTCGTCCGCCAAAGGCGCGTCGCGCGACAAGGGGCAGGCGATGGCGGACGAGGTCGCGAAGCTGATCGCGACCGCCGTTCGAACCGAGTTCGGCCTCGGCCCCGCGCTGTGAACGCCATGGGCAGCCCGATGCTGGACCGGCAGTCGACCGCGCTGATCGTCATCGACATGCAGCGCGATTTCCTCGATCCGCGGGGCTATGCCGCCAAGGCCGGCCTCGACATCTCGCTGTTGCGTGCCGCGATTCCCAACGTTGCCCGGCTGCTGGCAGCCGCACGCGAAGCCAACCTGCTGGTGATCCATACGCGGGAAGCGAATGCACCGGATCTGTCGGATGTGCCGCCGTCGTTTCTCGAAGCGACGCAGCGCACCGGCGCGCAGATCGGCACACCGGGCCCGATGGGACGCCTGCTGATCCGCGGCGAATACGGCACCGATATCGTCGATGAACTGGCGCCGATTCCGGGGGAACCGGTGTTCGACAAGCCCGGCTTCAGCGCCTTCGAAGGCACGGCGCTGGGTCCGCTGCTGACCCGCAAGGGCATCCGCACACTGCTGATCTGCGGCATCACGACCGAAGTGTGCGTCAGCTCGACGCTGCGCACCGCGACCGATCGGGGTTTCAGTTGCATCACGGTGGGCGATGCGTGTGCGTCGGCGTATCCGACGCTGCATGCCGCGGCGTTGCAGATGATCGAAGTCGAAGGTGGTGTCTTCGGCCACGTCGCCGTCACCGACGCCGTGCTCGCGGTGCTGGCCACCCACTGACGCCGATGAAGCACAACCGCCTGCGCCCGCTGCTGACCGGCACCCATCGCTACGACAAGTCGCTGTCGACGCGGAATCGCCACCAGGGTGTCACCGTGGAAGCGCCGATCCTCGCCTATCTGATCGAGACGCCCAACGGCCGCATCCCACTGTCGAAGATCGCAACGATCGAGGACGGGGACGGACCCAACCAGATCAGCCGAGACGACGGCAAGCGGCGCATCGTGCTGTCGGCCAATGCGTCCGGCCGCGCGCTGTCGGAGATCGTGGCCGACATCCGTAAGGTCGTGGCCGAGACCAAGCTACCCGAGGGCTACTTCATCACCCTCGGCGGCCAGTTCCAGGCGCAGGAGGAGGCCTCCCGCCTGGTCGGCCTGCTGTCCATCGTGTCGCTGACGCTGATGTTCGTGGTGCTTTACAGCCGCTACAAGTCGGCGGCATTGTCGGCA
>JAHCKV010000514.1 GCA_026125595.1 Burkholderiales bacterium
CCGCGGCCATCGGCGGAGGAGGTGACTGCGGCGCCGGTCCGGGAGCCGACGGCACCGAGTCCCCAGGATCTGCAGAAAATGCTGGCCGAAGCCCAGACGCTGCTCACGTCGAGGGCAGCCAATCTGGAATTCTCGCTGGACGACGAGACCGGCAAGACGGTCGTTCGCGTCGTCGACAAGGAAACGCAGGAGGTCATCCGCCAGTTTCCGTCGGAAGAGATGCTCGCGGTAGCGCGCAATCTCCAGCGGATTCAGGGTTTCCTCCTCGAGGATCGAGCCTGAAGTAGTATTCATCGGACGCTCGTGCGGGCGCCCGCGTGATGGTCAATCGTTTTGTCGGTAACGAGGTCGGGTATGGCGATCACATCTGGAATCGGTACTTCTAGCATCGACGTCAACTCGATCGTGTCGCAGTTGATGACCGTGGAGGCATTGCCGCTTTCCGCCATCGACACGAAGGAAGCGAGCTACCAGGCGCAGCTGTCCGCCTACGGGGCGCTGCAGGGCGCCATCGCGTCGCTCAACAGCGCATCCGATACGCTCAACGACACGGCGCTGTTCGGTTCCTACGCCGCGACGACCTCCGACACGTCGATCGCGTCGGCCTCGGCGAAGACGGGGGCCACGACCGGCAGCTACGTCGTCGATGTGACCCAGCTCGCCCAGCGGCAGACGCTGGTGGCGGCCGGACAGGCGTCGCAAACCGCCGCGATCGGCAGCGGCACGGCGACGACCATATCGTTCCAGTTGGGAACTGTTTCAGGAGGCAGCCTCGCTTCCGGCACCTACACCGGGGCGACGTTCACGCCGGATGCCAGCGTGACGCCGAAGAGCATCACGATCGATGCCGGCAACAATACGCTCGCAGGCATCCGCGACGCGATCAACGCGGCCAACGTCGGCGTGACGGCGAGCATCGTCAACGACGGCAGCGGATCGCCGTACCGGTTGGTGCTGCTCGGCGCCGATGCCGGGGCGGCCGGCAGCGTGCGCGTCAGCGTCAGCGGCGATGCGGCGATCGAAAGTCTGCTGGCCCATGATCCGGCGGGAACGCAGAACCTGAACCAGACGACGGAAGCGCGCAACGCGCAATTCTCCGTCAACGGCCTGGCCGTCAGCAGCAAGTCCAACACCGTGTCGAGCGTACTGGATGGTTTGACGCTGACCTTGTCGAAGATCGGCACCGCGACCATCAATGTGTCGCGCAGCACGGCCGACGTCACCAAGAATGTGGAAGCCTTCGTCAAGGCCTATAACGACCTGCAGACGACGCTCGGCGAACTGACCAGCTACAACGCGGAAACGAAGACGGGCGGCGTGTTGCTCGGCGACGCCACGGCGCGGACGCTGCAGTCGCAGATCCGCAATCTGCTGTCATCGTCGATTTCGAACACCGGCTCCGACGATCCGCGGACGCTGTCGGCGGTGGGGCTCACGTTCGGTCGCGACGGCAAACTCAGTCTCGACACCGCCAAGCTGCAGGATGCGCTGACCAACAAGCCGGAAGCGGTCGCGCGCCTGTTCGCGTCGGGCGCGCGCAGCACCGATCCGCAGGTGACGGTGGTGAGCTCGGGTACGCGGGCCACTGCGGGCACCTATGCCGTGAACGTCACGACGCTGGCCACGCAAGGCAAGCTCGTCGGCAACACGACAGCGGCCCTGACGATCACCGCCGGCGTCAACGACTCGCTGTCGGTCACGATCGACGGAACCAGCGCCACGGTGACGTTGGCGGCCGGCACGTACACCGCGGCCACGCTGGCGGCCCAGGTGCAGGCATCGATCAACGGCAACTCGGGCCTCGTGTCGGCGGGCGCGAAAGTGACGGTCACCGAATCGGCCGGCGTGTTGACACTGGCGTCGTTGAAGTACGGCAGCGTGTCGTCGATCGCCGTGTCGGGCAATGCGTCGACGGGGCTCTTCGGCGGGGCCCCGGCCATCACCGCCGGTGTCGACGTTGCCGGGTCGATCGGTGGTGTCGACGCCACCGGATCCGGTCAGCGGCTGACCGCGGCGGCGAATTCTGCCGCGACTGGCCTGGTCATCGATGTGGCCGGTGACGCCACCGGCTATCGCGGCAACGTGACGCTGTCCACCGGTCTGGCCGGGTTGCTCGGCGATCTGCTCGACAAGGTGCTCGCGTCGGACGGCGCCATCGCGGCGAGGACGACCGGCATCAACCGCAGCATCACCGACCTGGACAAGCAGCGCGAGACGCTCAACCGCCGACTCGTCACGATCGAGGCGCGCTACCGCGCGCAGTACACGGCGCTCGACACGATGATGTCGAGCATGGCGGCCACGAGCAGTTTTCTGAGCCAGCAGTTGGAAGCGCTCAACAGCCGCTCCAGTAATCGGTAAACCGGTCGTAACCATATACGCTGGATGTCAGCGTAAGGAGACCCACCATGAACGCGTCGTACGAACGAGCCGCCACCACCTACGCCAAGACCGACGTCGAAACTGGCGTGATCGCGGCGTCGCCGGAAGCGCTCGTCGTCATGTTGTACGACGGAGCGATCCGTTCCCTCGCACTGGCGAAGGTCGAGATGCTGCAGGACCACCACGCGGCGAAAGGGCTGCACATCACGAAGGCTATCCGCATCATCGAGGACGGGCTGCAATCGGCCCTGGATCTCGAAGCGGGGGGCGAGATCGCCCAGAACCTCGGGGCGCTGTACACGTACATGACCGAGCAGCTGTGGGCTGCCAACGGACTCAACGACACCGATCGCCTGGACGAGGTTTCGCGGCTGTTGCGCGAGCTGAAGGGCGCCTGGGAGTCGCTGATCCAGATGCAGACCAGCCGCAACCGTTCCGGGGAAGAAGCACCCCGCGCCCGCACGGCAGTCAGCTACGGCAAGGCATAGTCCGCGGTTCCGCGGCAATCGTGACTTCGGAAGGCAGTCTGGT
>JAHCKV010000515.1 GCA_026125595.1 Burkholderiales bacterium
GCCGAGGCCCGTCACCAGGTTGATGACGCCCGGCGGGAAGCCGACTTCCTGGGCCAGTTGCGTCAGTCGCACCGGCGTGAGGCAAGCCTCTTCCGCCGGTTTCAGGACCACGCAATTGCCCATGGCGAGCGCCGGCGCGAGCGTCCGACCGTACATCTGGGCGGGATAGTTCCACGGAATGATGTGGCCGGTGACACCCTTCGGATCCCGCAGCACGGTGACCATGTAGCCGTCGAGAAACGGAATCACGTCGCCATGGAACTTGTCGGCGGCGGAGCCGTAGAACTCGAAATAACGCGCGGTCGCCGTGATGTCGGCGCGGGCTTGTTTCATCGGCTTGCCGGTGTCGCGCGCTTCGAGTTGTGCGAGCTCTTCGAAATGATCGAGTACGCTCAGGCCGAGCTTGACCATCAGCCGACCGCGCTCGGTGGCGGTCATGCGGCTCCACGGGCCGGATTCGAAGGCCTTGCGCGCCGCTGCCACCGCCGCGTCGATGTCCGCCGCCGTGCCGCGGGCGATCGTCGCGAAGACTTCGCCGTCGCTGGGCGACACCACATCGATGGTCCGCCCATCGGAAGCGGGTTGCCAGCGGCCATCGATCAGGTTCAGGAAGGGCGGAAGGGTCTGGCCGGCGACCAGAGGAAGAACGGAAGCGCTCATGGACTGTCCTCGATAAGGGGGCTCACGACGTGGGCAAGCCCTGTTCCGGGCGGACCGGCTGAAGCGGTCTGCGATGCTGGATTGTAACGACTGCTCCGCGGCCCCGTGGGCCGACCCCTGAGTCGTGCCGCAGAGACACTGTCCGGATCCGCTGGAGCGCCGTTATCACGGTATCCGCGTCGGGCGGATCCGGACTGGAATCGGTCGAACCATGGGAATGTCATCACTGCACGCCGCCTTCCTGCTGGTCACGCCACTGCTGCTGGCGGTGGCGGCGGTGTTCTCGGCGCCGTGGATGGCGGCGCTGCCACCCGAGTTGACCGGGTTGCAGCGCCTCGCGCCGTATCTGTCGCTGCTCTTCGCAATCGGGATCGCGTTGGCGTTTCAGCGGGGTCGGATCGTGCTCGCCGCCACGGCGCTGCTTGCGGCGTACTGGGGCTATCGGTTCGCGTCCGGACTGGGGGCGGACACGCTCGCGGCGCGCACCACCCTTCTGGCGATTTCCATCCTGCTGCCGCTGAATCTCGGCGGGCTGGCATTGTTGCGGGAGCGCGGTCTGTTCAGCCGGTTCGGCCTGCGCCGGGCGCTGACGCTGCTGCTGCAGATTGCGATCGTGCTCGTCGTGATCGGGTTCGATATGGAGCGCATCGTCGCGCCGGTGTCCATCGATCCGGCGTGGGCCGTGCGCGGCCCGCTCGCCACCATTCCGCTGGCGGGACGTGCGGCATTCGGGCTCGCGCTGGCAGTAGCGTTGGTCGCCACATTCCGGCGCGGCACCGCGATCGAGGCCGGCATCGCCGGCGCGATCGCCACGGTCGCCCTGGCCTGCCATCAGGCAGCGGTGCCGCTCGCGTTCCCGACGTTCTTCTCGTTCGCGGCGCTGATGCTCGCCACCGGCGTGCTGCAGGACGCCTATTGGTTGGCCTATCGCGACCATCTCACCGGGCTCGGCAGCCGGCGCGCCCTGGACGAGCGGTTGCTGATGCTGAGCGGCCGGTTCGTGATCGCGATGATCGATGTCGACCGGTTCAAGCAGTTCAACGACCGGTGGGGCCATGCGGTGGGCGATCAGGTGCTGCGAATGGTGGCGGCCCACGTGGCCCGTGCCGGTGGCGGCTGTCGTGCGTACCGCTACGGCGGTGAAGAGTTCACGCTGGTATTCGCCGGGCGTTCCGTCGACGACGTGCAACCGCTCCTCGAGGCCCTGCGGGCGGCGATCGAGAACTACGTGCTGACCATTCGTGCGGCCGATCTGTCGGCGTCGCCGGCCGCGGATCCGTCGGCCACACCACCGAAGGTCGCGGTATCCGTTACGGTCAGCATCGGCGTCGCCGCGCCCGATGATCGTCGTCAGGCGCCCGAGAGCGTGCTCGACGCCGCCGACCTCGCGCTGCGGCGAGCGAAGGACAAGGGTCGCAACACCGTCAGTCGTTGATTCGGTGCCGTTCGAGGCGAGCACCGACGTTCCGATGCAGTAACATCCCCGCGCTCGATGTACCGACAACAGAAGCGGGGGAAGAACATGGTGGAGGAGACCTTCGACTACGTGATCGTAGGCGCGGGAACGGCCGGCTGCGTGCTGGCCAACCGGTTGTCGGCCGATCCGGCGGTGCGGGTGTTGTTGCTCGAAGCGGGCGGACCCGACGACTACTTCTGGATCCACGTCCCGGTGGGATATCTGTACACCATCGGCAATCCGCGCACCGACTGGTGTTTCAAGACTGAACCGGAACCGGGCCTCAACGGCCGCAGCATCGGCTATGCGCGCGGCAAGGTGATGGGCGGCTGCTCGTCCATCAACGCGATGATCTATATGCGGGGACAGCGCAGCGATTTCGATCACTGGGCCGAACTCGGCAACCGCGGCTGGGGCTGGGACGACGTGTTGCCGGTGTTCAAGATGAGCGAGGACTACGAGCACGGCGCCGATGACTTGCACGGCGCCGGCGGTGAGTTGCGTGTCGAGGAGCGCCGCGTTTCGTGGGAGATTCTCGATGCCTGGCGCGAAGCCGCCGCCGAATGCGGCATCCCCAAGATCGACGAGTTCAACCGCGGCGACAACTTCGGCACGGCGTATTTCCAGATGAACCAGAAACGCGGCATCCGCTGGAACGCCACGAAGGCCTTCCTGCGCCCGGTGCAGCAGCGCGAGAACCTGCAGGTCTGGACCGGCGCGACGATCACGCGGCTGCAGCTCGAGCGTCCCGACGGTGCACTCGCGGCCGCCGGCATCGAGGTCGCGCCGGCCGGCGG
>JAHCKV010000516.1 GCA_026125595.1 Burkholderiales bacterium
CGGCCACCAGCACGGGACCGGAGGCTGACCCCTTGGACTCGACGGTCGCGGGCACGGTGGCCGGAGATCCGGTCAGGATGCCGAGGTTGTGGGCGAGATAGTCATGCAACGCCATCGCGGCGGCGGAGTTCGGCCCGGACGCGCGGTACAGCAGCAGGTCCACTTTGGGCAGTGGCGGGAAGTAGTCCTGGACACCGAGCTGTCGCATGCCGTGCACCAGCGCGCTCTTGCACAGCACGGTCACCGCCATTCCGGCGAACACGGCGGCCTGCAGACCACCGACGCTCTCGCTGACGCAGGCGATCCGCCATTTGCGACCGGCCTGCTCGAGTCCTTCGATGGCATAGTCGCGGTAGATGTTTCCGGGCGGCAACAACGCCAGCGGCACCGGCTCGGCCATATGGATGTTGTGTCCTTCGCCCATGACCCAGATCAGTTGCTCCTGGCGGACGACCTGACCACCGGTGAAACCCGGCATTCGCGTGACCAGCGCGATGTCGACCTCGCCACGCTGAACCAGTGCGACCAGCGGCGTGGACAGCGAACAGCGCAGTTCGACCTGGATCCGCGGAAATGCCTTGCGGAACAGCGCGAGGATCGACGGCAGAAGGTACGCCGCATACAGATCGGGAGTGCCGAGCACGACGTGGCCTTCGATGTCGGGCGACGACAGTTTGGCGAGCAGTTCGTCGTGCAGCCGCAGGATCGACTTGGCGTACGTCAACACCATGTTGCCTTCGTCGGTCAGCACCGGGCGCCGGCTGTCGGGTGTGAACAGGATCTTGCCGGTCAGGTCTTCGAGCCGCTTCATCTGCAGCGTGATGGCCGGCTGGGTGCGACCGAGACGACGCGCCGTCTCCGTGACGCTGCCGGTCTCGACGACCGAGATGAACGACCGCAACACCCGCATGTCGACGCTGGAGAACGTCATCTCCGGACCGCCCGATTCGCCAAGGAACGCAGGACTGTAAGGCAAGAAATGTACTTGCGGCGTGGGATTTTCGCGTCCACGGGCGGCGTGTCGCGCAAGTGGCTCGGCCCCCACGACAATTGCCCATCGCTGGCCGATGCCGGATCGGCGGCGGCGCGCACCGACGCGCGGGTCATGCACCAGGACGCGCGATCGCAGACCGCGACGGCACCCGGATGGTGCGGCGACCGGCGCGCCGCACCGCCGGTATCAGGCGGCCCGAGACTGCCGGATCGCCTGCCAGACCCGCTCGGGCGTCGCCGGCATCGCGAGTTCGGTCACGCCGAGCGGCCGCAATGCATCCAGCATGGCGTTGATGACTGTCGGTGTGCCGCCGACGGTGCCGAGTTCACCGACGCCCTTGGCGCCCAGCGGGTTGATCTTGCACGGCGTGGTCTCATCGGTGAACGTCTGCAGATCGGGCAGATCGTCGGCGCGCGGAACACCGTAGTCGAGCAGCGAACCGGTCACGAGCTGGCCGGATTCCGGGTCGTACTGCGTATTCTCCAGCAACGCCTGGCCGACCGCCTGTGCGATGCCGCCGTGGACCTGACCGGCGACGATCAGCGGATTGATCACGCGCCCCACGTCGTCGAGCGTCGTGTAGCGCACGATGGCGGTGACGCCGGTATCGGGATCGATCTCCACTTCGCACACATGGCAGCTGTTGGGCCACGACGGTCCGCCGACCTTCTGCAGCGTATCGATGACGATGTGGCCTTCGGGTTGACGCCCGGCGAGCTCGAACAGGTCGATACCGACGTCGGTACCGGTCACCTCGAATCGGCCGCCGCGATACTGGATGTCGGCCGCCGCCGCTTCCAGCACGTCGGCTGCGCGCTTGCGGCCTTCGTCGATGGTCTGCTCCGACGCGGTCATCATCGCCGAGCCGCCGATGTACAGCGAGCGGCTGCCCATGCTGCCGATGCCCTGCGCGATGTCGCTGTCGCCCTGCACGATCTCGATGCGATCGGGATCGATGTCGAGGGTGTCGGAAATGATCTGGATGTAGCTGGTCTCGATACCCTGCCCCATGGCCTGCATCGCAGTGAACACGCGCACCTTGCCGTCGCTGCCGACGGTGAGCTTGATGGTTTCCTCGTGCACGACGCCGGTCCATTCGAGGAAGGTCGAGATCGCACGGCCACGCAGCTTGCCCCGCGCCTGCGATTCCGCCTTGCGTGCCGGATAGCCTTTCCAGTCCGCCAGGCCGAGGATGCGATCCAGCATGTGCGGGAAATTGCCGCTGTCGAACTTCTCGCCCATCGGTGTCGTGTACGGCATCTGGCCCGGCTGGATCAGGTTGCGGCGCCGCAGTTCGGACGGATCCAGTTTCAGTTCGGCGGCGGCCTGATCCATCAACCGCTCGATCAGGTAGATCGCTTCCGGCCGTCCGGCGCCGCGATAGGCACTGACCACGTTGGTGTTCGTGATGTATGCGGTGCCGGTCAGGTCGAGCGCCGGGACGTGATACACGCCGGTGATGACCTTCGGACCGACGGCGACGACGATCACGGCGCCCGGCCCGTAGGTATAGGCGCCGACGTTGCCGAGAATCCGCACACGGAACCCGAGAATCCGACCGTCGGCATCGAAGGCCAGTTCGGCGTGGTTGGTCTGATCGCGGCCATGACTGCCGGCAAGGAACTCCTCGGTGCGCGTCGCGCGCCAGTGGACCGGGCGACCGAGCTTGCGGGCGGCCCACGCGCAGACCGCGTCTTCCGGATAGAGCAGCGTCTTCATGCCGAAGCCGCCGCCGACATCGCCAACCTTGACGCGAACGCGGTCCATCGGAATCTTCAGGATCTGCTCGGTCAGGGTCTTCTGCAGACCGGCCGGATTCTGGCAACTGGTGGTGAGCGTCACGCGGCCGCTGGCGGCGTCGAACTCGGCGATGGAGCCGCGCGGTTCCATCGCCACGGGCACCAGACGC
>JAHCKV010000517.1 GCA_026125595.1 Burkholderiales bacterium
CCGGGCGCCACCGTCGCACGGGTCGGCGGCGACGAGTTCGCGGTGCTGCTGACGGATTTTCGCGAAGGCGCCGGCGAGGAAGCGTTTCCGTCCGGACGCGAACTCGCGCAGGCCTGCCAGCGCTTCGCGACCCGCGTGGCGAAAGCCATCACCGAGCCGCTGCGGATGGAGGGGCGCGAACTGACGATGACCGCCGGCATCGGCATCGCCAGTGCGTCGGTGGCATACCCGTCGGCGGACGCGATGCTGCAGGCCGCGCGCCGCGCCGCGGTGCGCGCACGGGCCGAAGGTGCCGGCAACGTGCGCACGGCGGAATCGTGACATCGCCGTGCCTCAACCGCCCGTCGGTCGTTCACTCGACTGCGAGGCCGGCCTTGCGCAGTTCCGTGATCAGCAGTTCGTCGAGGCCATCGACGAACACCAACCGCCGGATCCGCTCGCGACCGGTCGACGCGAACCCCGGATCGATCGCCAGCAGCCGTCCCACTTCGCGCCGCGCATCGTCGATTCGTCCCAGCGGCGCGAGCGCTGCGGCGCACAGCAGCGGATCCCAGAACGATGCGGGATTGTCGTAGAGCTGCGCATACTGCAGCGCCCCCTCGAAATCACCCTGCCGGAACCGGTCCAGATACCACGCGGCATGCCAGTGGGATGGATGGTGCGGATTGAGCCAGTCGTACTTCGCCAGCAGCGCGAGGCCCCGCTCCCATTTGCCGAACACGGTCATGCCCCATCCGACTTCTCCCATCACCGCCGCGTGATTCGGATTGAGCATCGCGGCCCGATCCGCCTCCTCGAGGAACTCCGCCTCGCGGTGGCGGTGCAGGTGAACGTAGGCGAGACTCCAGCGCGCGAGCTGATAGTGCGGGTCGAGCGACACCGCGCGACCCGCGAACCGGAATGCCTGGTCGAGCAAAGGTTCGGCCGTCGACTCGAGGTCCAGCCCATGCGCGTCGACGGCGAGCCCCGCCAACGCCGCCCACCCGGCGGCGTAGTCGGGTTCGTCCTCGACCGCCTGCCGCAGCAGCCCTGTGACCCGTCGATGGGTGTTGCGCGACTTGTGCCACAGATAGCCGTGGTGGTGCAGCAGCGCTTCGTAGGCCGGCATCGAGGGTGCGGCAGCACCCAGACAAGCCGCATCGAGGGGTTCGGGCCGACGGCCGGCGGCCCCGGCGATCCGCGCGACGACGCCGCGCACCACACGGTCCAGCAGATCGAGTACTTCGGCGACCGTCGGTCCGGCATGCATCTGCTCAGCACCGAGCAGACTGCCGGCCGCCGCGTCGTACAGGCGCCAGCCGAGCGCGATGTGACTCGACGTACGGTTGATCGTGCCCCATACGATGAAGCGCGCGCCCAGATCGGCACCGATGCGGCGCACGTCCGGCACGGTCGAACTGCGATAGCGGGCCGTGGAATAGCTGGACATCACCTGCAGGCCTTCGAACCGGGTCATCGCCTGCGCGATCTCCGCGGCGAATCCCGCGGCGAAGTCCGCCGTGGCATCGGGCAGTCCGTGAAACGGCAGCACTGCGACCGCAGGTCCGCCGGGACGCTGCAACCGGGGCACGCGGGAACGCAGCGAGGAACTGGTGCCGATGGCGGGCCGGAACGCGGTGACCTGCGCGCGGAACACCGGAACGTACGATCCCCGCGGCAACTCGATGCGGACCGGGCTGCCCAGTCCCTCCGACAGGTAGAAATGCTCGAGGGCCTTGCGCAGACGCTCCGTCTGCTGATCCACCGACGGATCGGTCGACGCATCGAAGGTCGCCTCGCGGCGGAACACTTCGACCCCCACGGTGTTGGCATCGAGCCGGCCGGCGCGACCTTCGAGCGTCTCCTCCACCAGGAAACTCAGCAGATCGCGCAGCCGCGGCAGCGCCTGCAACTCGTGGCTGTTCAGCAGGCGTTCGAGCTGTTGCCGCACGACCCGCGGGGCCGGTGGCAACGCGCCCGATTCGGACGCGCTACGGATCGTGTGGGATGGCTTTTCCTGCATCGGATGGCACGCGGCGGGTCGGTCATCCGCACCGGATGCCCGACACCGGAACTCGATCGATTCTACTGGTAAGGGTCAGCCCGAGAACCATCCGTCATGGCGCGAACACCGTCACGCAGACCGGGCGAGCGCACGCTCCACGAAGTCGAGCCGGTCTTGCCCCCAGAACACTTCGCCGTCGATGACGAACGTCGGTGCGCCGAACACCTGACGCTCGATCGCTTCCGCGGTGAACGCGTCGTAGGTTCCCTGGATGATCGGTTGTGCCGCTTCCTGCACCAGCCGCGTGCCGTCGAGTCCGACGCCATCGATGATCGACCGGATCGTCGCATCGTCCGCGATGTTCAACTCACCTTCCCAGCATCCGCGCAGGAATGCGGCGGCGAGATCGAGCTGCCGGTCCACGCCCGCACCGGTGGCCGCGATGATGACCCGCGCCGCCGGATCGCCGCTGACCGGAAAGAACTTCGGTTCCAGGTTGATCGGAATGCCGAGAAATGCGCGCCAGCGCTTCAGTTCGGCCATCCGGTAGGCCTGCCGCTGCGGCGGCCGCTGCTTCACCGGCACGCCGCCCGACACCGGGAAGATCTTGCCGAAATCGACCGGCTTCACGGCCACCGTCGCGCCGTGCCGGCGCACCATGTCACGGAATCGCGCGAGCCCCAGGTGGGTCCACGGCGAGATCGGCGAGAAATAGAAATCCACATGCTGGCCCATTCGGGTCTCCTCCGGTCGGAAAGCGGCGCAGTCTACTCCCCCGCCCCGGGGCCTCGGATACCCGGACATACCGGCCGTCCGGGGGCTCCTATATATTCGGGGTTCTTCCGACCGTGAAACCGATGCCTAGAACCTTCCTGCTGCGCCTGTTGATCGCGGGTCTGGCCGCCCTG
>JAHCKV010000518.1 GCA_026125595.1 Burkholderiales bacterium
CACCAGCATCCAGGCGGCGTTCCGCCGGCAGGTGGCCGCCACGCCCCAGGGGGTCGCCCTGGTACAGGACACGCGCCGCTGGGCCTATGCCCAGCTGGATCGGGCCGCCAACCGGCTGGCCCACAGGCTGCGCCGCCAGGGGTCCGGCCGCGGCAGCCTGGTTGCCTTCCACGGGGTCAGGGGGTTCGAGGCCGTGACCGCCATGCTGGCCATCCTCAAGATCGGTGCCGCCTACGTGCCCCTGGATCCGGAGGCGCCCGAGGCCCACACGGCCATGCTCCTGGGCGAGGCCGGCATCGGCTGGCTGGTAGGACCGGCAGATCGGCCGCCGCCGCTGCAGCCGGCGCCCCGGTTCGTGGCCTGGGAGGTGGACGGCGCGAACGGGGTGCCCGGGGCGGACGACGGGGCCGACCAGGACCCGGGCATCGACGGCGATCCGGACGATCTGGCCTATGTGCTGCACACGTCCGGCTCGACCGGCCGGCCCAAGGGCGTCTGCACACCGCACCGTGGTGTGCTGCGATTGGTGCTGTCGCCGGGCTACGTGGAGCTCGGTGCCGATGAGGTCGTGCTGCAGGCGGCGCCGTTGTCGTTCGATGCGTCCACGTTCGAGATCTGGGGTGCGCTGCTCAACGGCGGCACGCTCGCGATCCAGGGTGGATCCCGGCTATCGCTGGACGACCTGGCGCGGACGCTCCGCGAGCAGCGCGTCACGACACTGTGGCTGACCGCGGGCCTGTTCAATCTGGTGGTCGACGAGCGGATCGATGCGCTGTCCGGCGTGCGGCAACTGCTCGCCGGTGGCGATGTACTGTCGGTGCATCACGTGCGCAAGGCGCAGGCCGCGCTGCCCGGCGTGCGCTTCGTCAATGGCTACGGCCCGACCGAGACGACGACCTTCGCGTGCTGCCATCGGGTCGACGCAGGCGAATCGGCGGCGACGATACCGATCGGACGGCCCATCGGACAGACGCGGATCCACGTGCTCGATGCGCAGATGGTGCCGGTGCCGGTGGGTGCCGTCGGCGAGTTGTATGTCGGCGGGGCCGGCGTGGCCCGCGGCTATCTGGACCGGCCGGACCTGACGGCCGAGGTCTTCGTGCCGAATCCGTTCTTCGATCCGGGCCGTGACGCCGCGGAAGATTGCGCGCTGGTTCTGTATCGCACCGGGGATCGCGTGCGCATGCGCAGCGACGGCGCTGTCGAGTTCGTGGGCCGGCGCGACGATCAGGTGAAGCTGCGTGGATTCCGGATCGAGCCGGCCGAGATCGAGCAGGTGCTGGGCATGCATCCGGCGATCCAGGATGCGAGCGTCATCGTGAGCGGCGAAGCGGGCGACCGTCGACTGGTGGCCTACGTGGTGCCGGCGGCGCACGCCGCGATGCCGCCGACGGCGGAAATGCGCCGGTTCGCTGCCGACCGATTGCCCGACTACATGGTGCCCGCGACGTTCGTCACGCTGTCGGCGCTGCCGCTGTCGACCACGGGCAAGGTCGACCGTCGCGCGTTGCCGGCCCCGGCCTGGGACGACGCAGCGGATGCCACGTCGGCCGCGCGCACGGCGCTCGAGGCGACACTGGTCGCCATCTGGTCGTCGCTGCTGCCGGCTGCCGCCGTGGGCGTGCACGACAATTTCTTCGATCTCGGCGGCGATTCGATTCTCGCGATGCAGCTGGCGAGCCGCGCCGCGCGCGCCGGCCTGTCGATCGCACCGGCCCAGGTGTTCGAACACCAGACCATCGCCGGCCTCGCGGCCGCGATCGAACGGCAGGGCGGGGCAGGTGGTCGGGACTGGATGGAAACCGGTGAGCGCCCGTCCGGCGACGTGCCGCTCACGCCGATCCAGCGGTGGTTCTTCGATCAGGCGTTGGCGGTGCCGTCGCATTTCAACCAGGCGGTGTGCGTCGTGCTGCCGTCCACGATCGAGCGTGCACACGTGGTGGCGTCGATCGCCGCGGTGGTGTCCCGCCACGATGCGTTCCGGTTGCGATTCGAACCCGCGGCGGACGGCTGGCGGCAGCACTACGCTGAAGCCGATGCGGTCGTGCCGGTCGAATGGTTCGATGTTCCGGACCCGGATCCGTCGGCCCAGGATGCCGCGGTGGAGCGGCACGCGAATGCGCTGCAGGCCGGTCTGGATCTCGTCACCGGACCGTTGATGCGCATCGGCGGATTCGATCTCGGCCCGCAACGAGGTCTGCGGTTGCTGTTGGTTGTGCACCATCTGATCATCGACGGTGTGTCGTGGCGCACGCTGCTCGGCGAACTGCAGCAGGCCTATCTGCGGTGTCGGCGCGGGCAGCCCGTGGCGTTGGGCCCGAAGCCTCGCAGCTGGCGTGCGTGGGCGGAATGGCTGTCGACATCGGTGACGGCATCGGATGCCGCACTGGCCTATTGGCGCGGTGTGGTGGATGCCGGTCCTCAGGTATTGCCGCTGGACGGACCCGGCGGTGTCAACACGATGGAACATGCGCAGTCGCGTACCCGGGTGCTGGACGAGAGTCTGACGCACGCTCTGCTGCACGACGTGCCGGCGTTGCGGCAATGGCAGCCGCAGGAGCTATTGCTGGCGGCGCTGGCGACGACGTTGACGGACTGGATCGGTGCGCCGGACGTGCTGCTGGATCTGGAGTTCCACGGTCGCCCGTCGACGGGCCCGGACTTCACCGGCACCATCGGTTGGTTTACCGCGTTGTTTCCGCTGCGGCTCGCGCGGGCGCCGACGGATGATCCGCAAATGCGGGTAAGTGCCGTGCAATCGCAGTTGCGCGACGTGCCCGATCACGGATGCTCCTACGGTATTCTCCGTGGCCGCGAAGGCGGTGCGGCGCTCGCCGTGACGCCGCCCATCGCGTTCAACTATCTGGGTCGGTTCGACGGCGCCG
>JAHCKV010000519.1 GCA_026125595.1 Burkholderiales bacterium
TGGACGCAGCTGGCCTCGCAGACCTCCGCCGTCAGCTTCGATGTGTACAACCGTGAACGTACCGAGTTGATCGGCAACTTCACCGTCGGCACGCTCATCGACACCGTGTGGAAGGACGACGCAACCAATTCGTTGATCTTCGGAACCTACTTCCAGCTGGACAACAACACCAACGGCATTACGGAAATCAACTCCATCGTGCGGTCCGGCTTTGCCGAGTTCGATACCGTGGCCGCCGCATGGACCTTTGCGGACTCGGTGTACGACGGCGTGGCCGGTGGCTATCGGCTGCGAGACCCGTCGCGTTCCGACTATGTCGCCACGTACAACGCAACCGCAGCCGGTAACGGCGACTACCTGGATCTGGACAAGGTCGCCATCCGTACCGACGTGAGTCTGGCCGAAGGCAATCCGAACTCCGGCTTGTATCTGCTGCGTGTGGATGCCACCGGTTACACCTATGCCATGTCCGACGATGTCGTGCGCATCGTCCAGGGCGCGTCGAGCAGCGAAGGCGGCCGGATCTTCCAGGATACGCACCTGGCCGGTTACGTCGCCGTTCCGGTACCGGAGCCGTCCGAGTACGCGCTGATGCTCATCGGCCTCGCCGGCGTGGGCTTCTCGGTGCGTCGTCGCCAGCAACGCCGCTGATTGCAATCGAAGCATCTCGTTCTGAAAGAGCAGCCTTCGGGCTGCTCTGGTGTTTCCACGGGAGTGTCAGGATTTCTGTGTGTGCGCTGCGAGACTTTTCGATGGCGGCGCTCGGCGCTTGCGACGTACCGACCGACACGGCGGGAAAGTCGGTCTCGATAATGCGCGAAAGACTTCATTAATCGGTCTTCGTAGAGGATCGCGAGTTGGTTCATTTCCGCCTTCCAGTCGTGAGTCGCGCGGCTCCAGTCGGCGGTGATGTTGCGCAGTGCCAGCCATATCAGCTTGGTGACCGCTTCGCGGCTTTCATGAAAGCCCAGGTGCAGCAGGGGCGTTGCGTGAACGCAAGTGAAGTTGTTCGCGACGGTCTGCGCCTGCTCGAAGAGCACGAGCAGTACCGCACCATGAAGCTGGAGTCCTTGCGCGCTGACATCCAGCGGGGGGCGGATAGCGGGCCGGGCATTCCCGCGGAAGAGGTGTTCGCAGAGCTGCGTGAGAGGTTGCAACGGATTGCAGATAATCCGGAGCAAATGTGAAGGTCAGTTCTCTCCGCTGGCCCGGGCGGATCTGACCGAGATTGCGCTCTACATTCCTCGGGGCAATCCGGTTCGGGCGATCAGCTTTGTTCATGAACGGGAGAGCCCGTGCGTGATGCTCGCCGATCACCCCTCGCTCGGGCGCTGCGCGGCCGGAACTCGGTGAAGGGTTGCGAATCACGCGCCATGGGCGCTATCTCATTTTCTATTGAGAGCACGGAGACGGGATTCGCATCGAACGCGTTCTGCACAGTGCTCGTGACATCGGCAACGAAGAGTTCCGGTAGGCGGCTGGCCTCTTGGTGTTGCGCTGCTACTGCAGCGGTTCTATCCCCAATTGGTCCAACAGTGCGCCGGCCGCCGCAGGCGCCCGTTCCTTGGCGCCATTGATGAAGTAGACGAACACGTCCCGCGGTGTCGTGGGTCGTGTCGTCGTCGTTTCGACGTAGGGCAGGTCGTCGGGATGGCCGCCTTCGCTCCATGTTCGGGCCACCGAGGTCCAACGATCCAACGCCTGCGCCGAATAGCCGGTCGCTTCGTCGGCGGACGCCCGCATCAATCGGGCGTAGACGAAATCGGCCGTGGTGTCGGGAATGCACGGGTGCTTGTCGCTGTCGGTGAAGACGATCGCACAGCCGCGTTGGCGCGCCAGCGCGATGAACGCCAGATCGCGGAACGACGCATGCCGCACTTCCAATACGTGACGCAGCGGTAGTCCGTCCTGCTGCGTCGGCAGCAGATCGATGAATGCTGCCATGTCGTCCGGGTTGAACGGGGTAGTCGGCATGAACTGCCAGACGATCGGGCCGAGTTTCTCCGCCAGTTCCGTGATGCCACCACCGACGAAACGTCGCACGGATTCTCCGGCATCGGCCAGCACGCGCCGATGCGTGCAGTAGCGCGAAGCCTTCAGCGAGAACAGGAACCCGTCCGGCGTTTCGCTGCGCCATTTCGCGAAGGTCGCCGGTTTCTGCGCGCCGTAGAACGTGCCGTTGATCTCGATGGCCGGCAATCTTCGGCTGGCGAACGCGAGTTCCTGGCTATGGGGCAGTCCGGGCGGATAGAACGTGCCGCCCCGCCAGGGTTCGAAAGTCCAGCCGCCGATGCCGGTACGGATGCGGTGTTCGGTGTCGGTTGCCATCAAGATTCCTTCGAATTGGCATACGGTCGGCGGGTGAAGCGAAGCATCGGTCGCAGAAGCGATCGGGTCAACGACGGTCTCCGATATCATCCGTGCCGATCCCATTTCTCCCCGACTCTCCATGTCTTCCGATTCTGCTTCGATGCCCGCGGGCAAGTTCGGCTTTCTCGAAAGTGCGGTGATGAAGTTGCTGGCGCGGCCTGCCGTCGTCTCCGACGTGCAGGTGCTGACGGCACATTTCCGCTTGATCACGCTGCAGGGCGACGCGTTGAAGGGCGCCGACTGGGTGCCGGGGCAGAAAGTGCAGATGCAGTTCGGTGGGTTCGTGTCGCGCACGTTCACGCCGATCGCGTGGGACGCTGCGAAGGGCGAGACGCGCCTCGTCGGGTTCAGCCATGGCGACGGACCGGGCGCCCGCTGGGTGGTCGGCGCGAAGCCCGGTGACGCGTGCGTGGTGTTCGGCCCCCGTCGCTCGCTCGACGTGGGCAGCGTGCCGCGTCCGGCATTGTTCTTCGGCGACGAGACGTCGTTCGGACTCGCGC
>JAHCKV010000052.1 GCA_026125595.1 Burkholderiales bacterium
GTGCGCGGGGTCGCGCTCAGGGGGGGCTCGGGATCGGTCTGGCACTGGCGCGGCGGCTGGCGGAAATGCATGGAGGCAGTCTCGATGCGCACAGCGATGGCCCCGGCAAGGGTAGCGAGTTCGTGTTGCGATTGCCCATCGCCCGGAATCCGAAGCTCGCGACCACCGCTGGGCCCGTCGACACGACGGTGCCGGTCGGCCATCGGATCCTGGTGGTCGACGACAACCGCGACGCGGCCGAGAGCCTGGGCATGCTGCTGGAACTGATCGGTGCGCAGGTGCGGATCGCCAACGACGGACGCACGGCGCTCGAGCTCGTCGAATCCTATGGTCCGACGGTGTTGCTGCTCGATATCGGGATGCCGGAAATGGACGGGTACGAGGTGGCTCGCACCATCCGGACGTCCCACCCTGCTCGGGCTCCGGTCATCGTCGCGCTGACGGGTTGGGGTCAGGAACAGGATCGACGCCGGACGCACGCTGCCGGTTTCGATCACCATCTGGTGAAGCCGGTCGATCTCGATGCGTTGCGGGAATTGCTGGCATCGCTGGCGTCGACATCGCAGCGGTCCGCGATCGATGCCGGTTCCTAGCGCGCCGTACGAGCCACCGCTGCGACCTGCCGCAGTCTTTCAAAGCTGATCACCGCCCCGGCGGCCGCGACGTTGAGCGATTCGACGGCGCCGGCCATCGGGATCCGCAGCCAGCCGTGGACGCGCCCGGCGACGGCGCCGGAAACGCCGGCACCCTCGCTGCCGAGCACGACGGCAGTCGGCTGCGTCAGATCGACATCGAAGACCGATACGCCATCGGCGGCACCGGCCCCGAGCACGCGGCCGGGAAACCGCGTGACGAGGCCGGCGAGATCCGATGTGGTCGCCATCGGTGTCACGAATTGTCCGCCCATGCCGGCGCGCAGCGTCTTCGGCGCCCAGCCGTCGGCGCATCCCGGGCCGAGTACGACACCGGTGGCGCCGGCGGCGGCGGCCGTGCGGACCAGCGTCCCCACGTTGCCGGGATCCTGGATGCCGTCCAGCCAGAGCTGAAAGCCTCCGCTGCCCACCAGTGTCCCGGCATCGGTACTCTGCGGTGTCACGACGGCCAGAATGCCGCCACTGCCGGCAACTGCGGACAATCTCCCGAACACGCCGTCGGCGAGCACGGTGATCGGCGTCGATCCGGTACGCGCGATCAGCCGCACAATCTCCGGCTGCTGCCGATCGCTCTCCCGCACCAGAACCATTTCGGGCGGCGGCCGATCGGCGTCCTGCCACGCGGACAACAGGTGGCTGCCTTCCAGCACCGTTGATCGTTCGTTCGATCGGGCGTGCGGTGAATCGATCAGACGGGCGATGCGCTTGACGATCGGGTTGTCGGCGGAGCGGAGCAACTTCACGGCGTAGACGGCGGGCAGATGTCGACCGCGTCCGGCGCACAGACGCCGCCGTGGGTCCATTGCGCTTCGCCGAGCCGGGTTCCGCGCAGCGTGGCGTCCGTAAGGTCAGCGCCGGCCAGATCGGCGCGTCGCAGATCCGCACCGGTCAGGTCGGCTCCGCGCAAGTCGGCCCCCCGCAGGCTCGCGCCGGTCAGCAGCGCTCGGCCCAGCCGCGCGCCGCCCAGATTGGCACCCCGCAGATCGGCGTCGCGCAGATCACAACTTTCCCAGTTGACGCCCGGTGTCGGCGCCGTGCCGCAACCGGTGATCCGGACTGCGGGCGCCGGCTCCCGCAGCCATGCGAGGGCCGCGCCGATGGCCAGCAGCACGAACGCCGCCGCAATCACGATGCCGCGGGTCTTCGACCGCTGCGGTGCTTCGCGGCCGGGCCCGAACCCCGGTCGCAGGTGCAGACTCGCGTCGCCCATGCGGCGTTCATCGTCGTCGCTCGCCTTGGTCGATGGCGTATTCGGGGAACCACGCCAGCGCTCTTCCATCCACCGACGCCGGGCACGGTGACGTTCGCGCGACCAGTCGACGGGACCGTCGGACGAGGATTCGGGCACGTTCGGATCGAACGCCGGAGCCAGATCGGCCACCTCGCTCACAAGGAACCAGTTGATCCGGTCGAGGCTGACCTGGTCGTCGGGCGCCAGACGACCGAGCGCGCGGTAGCGCCGCAGCAGACCGCGTGCGAACGGTCCGGAGACCGTGTCACCGCGCCGAACGAACCATGCGGCCGGACCGGCCGGGCCGAGATCGTTCATGCCATTTCCGCGTGCCATCGGATCACCCCCGCCGCTTCAAGCCACCGGTCGCGGAACTCCGAGCCGTTGCGCCAGCGCGAGGCAGAGCGCCTTGAACGGCGCATACAGCGTTTCGGGAATCGGCAGATTGGATGCACCACGATCGGCGAGGATGAAGCCCCGGGGTTCGGAGCCTGAAAACAGCGAGAACGCGAGGAACTCGCCACCACCGATTCTAGAGCGTTGTCCGGGGTCGAGCAGCTTTGCCAGTCGGGCGTAGTTGTCACCGCCGATCCACGCACCCTGCATTTTGTTCATCAGACGCGACAGCAGATCGGCATCGCCGAGCCGGAATGCCAACTGATACCACGGTGCGCCATCGTCGCCATCGGCGAAGCAGAAGCGCGGCTGCACGACCTGCGTCTTTGCGTTCACTTCCGCATACAGCACGCGGCGCAGACCGAGACCAACCTGCAACCCGTACATCGCCAGCGCGGCTGCGGCCGCCGGTTCGGTATCTGTCGGCAACTCACCGATTCGTTGCAGCGTCGAACGGAAAACCTGCACATCGACCCTGTGGGGGCCTCCCGATTCGACCGGAACTTGGCCGGGCAGCGCCGGCAGCCACGCCGCAGCCGGGCGCACGCCGTAGATCTTCCAGTCGTTGGCCGCCTGCAATGCCGCCTGGCGGATCAGTCGCCAGGTCTGGTCATCGGTCAGGCCGAGCAGCTCGCGGGTGGCCTTGAAGTCGTCGGGCAACGCGGGGTCATGCCAGCCGCGTGCCGAGTGCCGCGCGATCGCTACGCCGACGAGCACGTTGCGCACGCGCGGGCGCGTGGCGTGGTGACCGTCCATCAGTAGTTGCAGCATCTGCGGCAGCTTCCAGGCGCTCGCCAGCGCCAGTTGCAGGTCTTCGTGCGTGAACCCCAGCACGACCTTTTGCGCTGACGCGCTGCGCAGTCCCCGTGCATGGGTCAGCAGATAGTCGATCTGCGCCTCGGCCTGCGGTTGGTGACACCAGAGCAGCAGTTCGGCCAAGTCGTGCAGCAAAGCGCCGATCGTGACCTCATCCGATTCGAGATCGGCCCGTTGACCGGCAATGGCGCGGGCATAGGTCGCGGCATGTTGCGCCCGGGAAATCACCGCCAGCGCGCCGCGCAACGCCACGGGATCCTGCGCGAAGGTCTGCTCCAGTGACGGCATCGCGGCGAACTCACGGAAGAACCGCGTGACGCCGTGCATCATCACGGCGTGCTCGATCGTCGTGATCTCGGTGGGTTGTCGTTCGGTTTTGCGCGCCTGCGCGAACCGCAGCACCCGCAATGCCATCAACGGGTCGCGCAACACCATGCGTGAGATCTCGCGGCCGCTCACGCGCTCTTCGTCGCGCTTGAGCTGGATCATCGACACCAGCGTCGCACCGAGCACCGGCAATTCGGCCGCATCGAGCGTGGCGACCAGGGGCTGCATGTCCATCGCGGGGCCCCGGACCCTACAGATGCCAGATGTGGAGTGTGCGGCCCCGGCCTTGCAGCGGCAGGATCCGGTCGGCCGGTACACCGTCCACCGGGAAGGTATTGCTGATCAGGAGCGTACCCGGCCGCATCTCCGCGCGGGCCTTGTTCCACAGATCGGCCATCGGCACCGGCGACAGGAACGCGTAGACCACGTCGTAGCGCGACAGATCTTCGGTCCACAGATCGCGGCGCGACACGTGGAAGCGCCCCGAGATTGCCGCCCGCCACCGCGCGATCAGGTACGGCACCGGTGCGATCTCGACGCCCTCGAAGCTGCCGTTCGGACGATGGGACGGCAACGCGCGCAGCACGGTCCCGATGCCGCAGCCGATGTCGAGAAAGCGGAATGGTCGATCCGTCGGCAGCAGGTCGACCAACGCCGCGCAGGTCTCGGCGTTCGACAGGAACAGCGGCACGCGGGTCCGGAACGTGGTCCAGTAGACGCTACCCAGCACCCCGAACGCGCCGAGGAACCACAGCGGTTCGAGTTCGAGAGCGAGCGTACCGCGTACCACGAGCGGCAAGGCGATGTTGAGCGGAATCCACCACCATTGAAGGCCGATGACGCCGCCCACTGCGGCCGCGATGATGCCCTGAGCGATCAGCCAACCCCACGCGGATGAGTCGCCCCCGAACCACGCGATCGCAATGACGCCGGTCACATGCGCCGCGAGCGCCCGCAGGATCGGCGGCACGCCCGCGATGCCGGGAACGGCGGACGCCGGATCAGCGATGCGGGTCGGTGCCATGCTCGATGCCGCTCTGGACATCGGCGGCAGTCTCGGCTTCCAGCACGCCGCCGTCCTGCAGTGCCGCTTCTTCCGCGCGCCGGTTCATCACGATGATGCTGACCCGGCGGTTGATGGGATTGGTGGGATCGTCCGCATCCAGCAGCACCGCCGACCCGAGCCCGATCACGCGGGCGATGCGGTCTTCGGCCATGCCACCCCCCAGCAACTCGCGGCGTGCGGCGTTGGCCCGGTCGGCCGACAGCTCCCAGTTGCTGTAGCCGCGATCGCCACCCGAATAGGGCTTGGCGTCCGTGTGGCCCGACAGCGTCAACCGGTTCGGCACGTCGTTGAGGACCTTGCCGATTTCGCGCAGGATCTCCCGCGTGTACGGCTGCAACTGACTGCTGCCGATCGCGAACATCGGACGGTTCTGTTCGTCGACGATCTGCACGCGCAAGCCTTCGGTGGTGATGTCGATCAGCAACTGGTTCTTGAACTGCCGCAGCATCTCGCTCGCGTCGATGGCCGATTCGAGTTGCGCTTTCAGATCCTTCAGGCGCAGCGCTTCCTGCTGCTGCAGCACTTTCTCGGCGTCCTTCTCGTTGACGCCGGTCCGCTTGATGCCGGCGGCCCCGACGTTCTGCTGACCGGTCTTGCGGGTCAGATCCGTGCCGCCGCCCTTGATGATGCTGATGGCATCGCCCGAACCGGAGCCCCCTTGCAGCGCGACCTTCAGCGGGGTCTTGAAGTATTCGGAGATGCCGTTCAGATCGCCTTTCGTGGTGGAACCGAGCAACCACATCAGCAGGAAGAACGCCATCATCGCTGTCACGAAATCGGCATAGGCGATCTTCCAGGCGCCGCCGTGATGGCCGTGCCCTCCCTTCTTGATGCGCTTGACGATGATAGGGCGCTGACTGTCGTCGCTCATGATCGCGTCGAGACCGAAGTGGCGATGATCACTTGTTCTTGCGGTTCTTGACCTCTTCCTCGAGCTCGCTGAAGCTCGGGCGTTCGGTCGAATACAACACCTTGCGGCCGAACTCCACGGCCACTTGTGGTGCATAGCCGTTCAAGCTCGCCAGCAGCGTCACCTTGATGCACTGGAACATCTTGGTGGATTCGGTGAGCTTCTGTTCGAGCAAGGTCGCGAGCGGACCGACGAAGCCATAGGCCAGCAGAATCCCGAGAAACGTGCCGACGAGGGCGGCGGCGATCAACTTGCCGAGTTCGGACGGCGGAATGCCGACCGACTCCATCGTGTGCACGACGCCCATCACCGCGGCGACAATGCCGAATGCCGGCAGGCCATCGGCGAGCCGTGCGACCGCTTGCACCGGCGCCTCACCTTCGTGATGGTGGGTTTCGATCTCGACGTCCATCAGGTTCTCGATCTCGAACGCGTTGAGGTTGCCGCCGACCATCAGGCGCAGATAGTCGGTCAGGAACTCCATCGCGTGGTGATCGGACAGGATCACCGGATACTTCGAAAACACCGGACTCTGTTCCGGATTCTCGACGTCGGATTCGATCGACATCAGCCCTTCCTTGCGGACCTTGGACAGGATGTCGTAGAGCAACGAGAGCAGTTCGAGATAGAGCGCCTTCGTGAAGCGCGAACCCTTGAAGACGGTGGGCAGCGTCTTCATCGTCGACTTGATCACCTTGCCGTTGTTCGACACCACGAATGCGCCGAGCGCGGCGCCGCCGATCATGATCAGCTCGACCGGTTGGAACAACGACGCCAGATGGCCGCCGGCCATGGCAAAGCCGCCCAGCACGGCTGCGGTGATGACGACGTAACCGATGATGACGAACATCGAACTGGAGTTTCCGCGAAGAAGGTTGCGTGATGACCGGCGATTTCGTCCGGGGTGCGCATCGAAGCGGAGCGCTGTCCGGGGACTTGTGGCGGTTAACGGACACCTGCGAGGTGACTTTAGGCTGGGCCTCTCCAGCACAAGACTGCCGTGCGTCCGTAGTGCCGCGAGCCAGCGTCGTAGTGGCGGCTTCGGACGACATCAGCGCGCCACGTCGGCGTGGCACGGATCGCGAGTCTGTCGGTAGCGTCTCGCGCACCCGTCGTAGTCAACGGATGGCGTTACGACGTCAGCGGTCACCATGGCGCCGCTGTTCGATCGTCAAGCCGATTTGATCCCTTGCATCACCGGACCTGTCCGCCATTTCCTCGCCATGGAGGCACCATGCAGAACACCGCTTCTTCCGAATTCCTGCCACCCGTCGTGACCTGGCAGAGCTTCGCCGACAACTTCGATTTCGTGCTGCAGGTCGTGTGCAAGGAGTTCGCTCCCGGTCCGGCGCCGTTCACGCAGGAGCAAGCCAAAGCCGCCGCCCGACTGGCCGACGAGGCGTGGGCGGAATACTGCGCGTTGGGCGGTGACGTTCGGGCGGCGGTGTGCTGGGTGCGCGAACGACTGTCGGCGGATCGACCGTCCGGCGAATCGGCTCAGACCGACGTCCCCATCGGCAAGTCAGCCGGAGGATCATGGATCAGCGTACCGTGCTGAATCCGGCGGGCCGAAATCGTGGGGGTGTCGGCCTGCATGACGGTCGGACGCCCATTCTCCCGATCGATATTTCGCATAACATTGTTTCAACTAGATAATTTATTATGGCTTGATATGTGCTTTGCCGGGAAAAATTCCCGGAGGCCGTCATGCACACAACAAGATTCTCATCGTTCGCTGCCCTGCTGTTTCTGTCCGCCGTCTGTTCGCCGTCCGCTCAAGCGGTTCCGCTCTGTTCCAATGGCACCGCGACTGAAGGCATTTCGACCGGCAATCTGGTTTTCCGCGGCGTCGCCGCCGATGATTGCTATGGCGTCATCGCTGGCAACGACACCACTTCGGCACTTTCCGGCGTGTGGGGCGGTGGATGGACCCAGGTGGCTCGCGACAACACTGACGGATCGCCGGACGTCAGCGTCAATTTCGGCGGACTGAACTGGGTGCTCAACGCCCCCGATGCCACCAGCGGCAACTGGTCATTGATCCTCACGGATCCCGCTCCCGCCGCATCCTTCCCGCTGGCCTTCGATCTGGTGGGTGTTCTGAAAGGAGGCTCGGAGTTCGCTGCCTACCTGTTCACGCAGGAATCGTTTGCCGATATCGGAACCTTCGACGGAAGCTTTCAGATCGTGTTCGCGAACGGCGGTGGACAGACCCCCTCCCTGTCTCACTTGACCCTGTATGCCCGTACCACGGATGTTCCGACCCGTCTGCCCGAACCGGGGGCGCTCGGCTTGGCGTCCCTCGCACTGGTGCTCGCGGCGAGCACAGCGCGGCTTCGTCGACGCCCCTGATCCTTGCGTGATCACCGCGACAAAAAACGCCCACGATGTCGTGGGCGTTTTTGTTTCTGGCGTGTTCCCGCGTTGACCTCTCGCGGCTTCGTACGCGTGAGCCGCTTTGCATTCCGACTTGCAAAAGATGCAGGCCCGATGATGACCGGTGCGTGCTCGCGTTCGTCGTCAAGGCGCGGTCTGACGGTCCACCGGCAGATCGGCGCGGCGGCCCCATTCATCCCATGATCCGTCGTAGACCTTCCAGTTGTCGTTGCCGGACAGGTGTAGCCCGAGCGCGAGGATGCAGGCAGTGAGGCCTGAGCCGCACGTGAGTGTCGTGGGCTGTTGCGGCGACAGACCCGCGTCGGCGAAGCGCTGACGCAAAACGTCCACCGGCAGCAGTTCCCGGGTCTTCGGATCCAGCAGTCGTGCCCAGTAGAGGTTCAGGCTGTGCGGAATGTGGCCGGGGCGTGCGCCCGGATAGCGATCCACTTCCGTCCCGGCAAAGCGGCCCGGCGTGCGGGCATCGAGAATCTGCCGATCCCGATTCTGGACGGTATGCAGCACGTCGGGCCAGTAAGTGACCAGATCGCGCTGTCCCGTCGGCGTGAACTGGGCGGGGGGGCGACGCTCCTCGCCGGCATTCGTCGGCAATCCAGCGGCATGCCAAGCCACCAGGCCGCCATCGAGAATCGACACCTTGTCATGGCCGAACTGACGGAACAGCCACCAGACCCGTGCGGCGCTGTACAGACCGGGAGTGTCGTAGGCGATCACGTGGGTGTCGTTGCCGATGCCCAGCGCCGCGACCCGCTCGACGAAGCGATCGCGCGGCGGAATCTTCCGCGGCAGCGGATTGCCCGGATCCGCGATGTCCTCCAGGTCGAAGAACAATGCGCCGGGAATGTGCGCGGCGAGGTACTCCGCCTTTGCATTGCGGCCCGTGTCCGGCAGATGCACGGTGGCGTCGACGACGCAGAGGGAACGGTTGTGCAGATGCGCGGCCAGCCATTCGGCCTTCACGAGCGGGGGGATCGATTCGACATCCATGCTTGGAGACATTTCCTCTGAAGATACGACGAACGGCCGCGCGATGACCCATGCCCGGAGGCGGACCGTGCCGGACGAACCGCAGTCGGTAGCGGCGCAATCAATGAGCCTACTACTTCACTTTGCCGGTTGGGAAGCCGCGCTCGATCGACGCCATGTCAGGGTCGACCGCGTGGCGACAAAAGGGGAATGCCGGTGCCGGCCCGCTATACTTCCGACACCATGGTCGGTTCCACGTTTCGCAGGATCGTCATCGGTGCGGACGAGCGACAGGCGCTGATCGATGCGCTGCATCTGGCGGGTGGTTACCTTTATCACCCCGCCGCCCGCGTCGACCGCTCCGAGCGCTTCGACGCCGCTGCGCGTCCGTTGGGCTTCGATCTGCCCCCCGGCGTCGACGAGTCCGACGAATCGCGGAAGCGTCAGGCCGCCGTCGTCGGCGCCATGGAGTTGTTGTTGCGTCATCCGGGATCGACGTCGTGGAGTGGTGTGCATTGGAGATCCGGCCCGTCGGGCGGCGAACTGAGTTGGGACGAGCCATGCACGGTCGGGATGCGTGCCGTGATGAAACTCTCGCGGCTCCACGTCGAACAGCATTTCTTTCCGGATCTCGACCGTTCCGCCATGCTCGCCGTGCTCGATCGGATCCTTGACCGAATCGACCTCGACTCTGGTTGAAGGACATCGCGGTTCTGCGACGAAATCGCTAGGTGCGCCGTCGGCGACGAGATGTCTTCGTGGCGACCAGACCCAGTCGCTCGTGCCAGTCGGCGATCGATTCCTTGGGATAGCCGCGGAACTCCCGGTCGGTGGCGGCGATTTCAGGCTCCACCCATTCCGCTTTCGAGCCGAGCATGATGTGCGTGTGTTCCGGCGGTCTCGGCAATGGCGTATCGATGGCGGATGCGTGCGGATGCACGAGGTCCGGCCAGTTCGGATCCCATAGCCAGAGCGCGCTGCCGCAAACGCGGCAGAAGTGGCGACGCCCGGAGCTGCGCGTGCGTCGCGCACCTCCCGTTTCCATGAGCGCACGGTAGACGCTGACATGCCGGGCGCCGGCAACCTTCAGCGTCGCGTGATTGCCGCTCAGGTTGATCGCGTATCCGCCGGCACCGGCCGTCTTGCGACAGATCGAGCAGTAGCACCGCATGAAGGGATACGGGTGCGCCGATTCCAGTTCGAAGCGCACGGCACGGCAATGGCAGGAACCCTGCAGTTTCATCGGGCAAACCGTTGGTGAATGGCTTGCCGACGATCGTACCGCGGGACTTGGCACCGCGGCCTACCGGTTGCTGAAGACGGATCGTTGCCGCCTCGATCTCCCGAGGCACCCATCAGCCGGAGATCCTCCATGAAGCCTGCATCCACGATACTTGCCGCGGTCGTCATTGCCGTCGCCACGCCGGTCCTGGCCCAGAACGACGACCGCATCCCCACCAACGACGCGGCCCGTAACGGGCAGCCCGCCTCGAGCGTACCGTCCACCGGCCAATCGGGGACGACCACGACGCCCTCCACGGGCCAATCCGGGACGCCGCCACCGCTTCCCGGCTCCACCACCACCAAGCCCCCATCGAATCAGCCATCCGCCACGACCCAGACCCCGAACGGCCCCTCGGCAACCGATCTCTCGCCGAATGGGCCATCGGCGACTGGACAGACGCCCGGCTCGCCGGCTTCCGGCGGACAGAGTCAGGGCTCGTCATCGGGATCGTCTTCCGGCGGTGGCGGCGGAAGCCGGTAGCGGGCGTCGCTCTCTCCACGCTGCCATGATCGCCATCGGCGGCACGGCAAATCGACTGGTGCCCGGAGCCGGAATCGAACCGGCATGGCGGTTTCCCACCGGCGGATTTTAAGTCCGCTGCGTCTACCGATTTCGCCACCCGGGCGGGGAGTGCCGCGCCGAAAGGTACCGGAAATCGGCACAGGCAGGGAGCGAGACGCCGTCGCCATCATGGAGGCCCGGCGCCGTTGCGCCGGCGCGATCGATGTCCGCGGTTGCTTGCCGTGCTTCAGTTTCGATACCTGTAGCCGATATCTGACCCAAGCCGGACGCCCTCCGCTGGGGTCGGCTGTACGCCGTCGTTGCTTCCTCCCTACTCACATCCCCCGAAATGCGTCATTCGACTATCGGCGCGTCGTCGTTGCGACGTGCGTGTGCTGTGCTTTGCCTGACGACCGGACTGACCGGTTCTGGTGTTGCTGCGACGGAACGGCAGTACGCGGAATCACCGCTCGACGCGATCGTCGGCGGCCACGGATCCTTGACGCTGCGCCCCCGTTACGAGCATGTCGATCAGGCCGGAAAGGGCCTCGAGGCCGACGCGTTCACGATGCGCAGCCTGCTGGCGTGGGAGACGTTGCCGTGGTCTGGATTGTCCGCAAGGGCGGAGGTGATCAACGTCGGCCACGCGTTCGGGCAGCACTACAACGATGGCTTCAACGGCAACACCCGGTATCCCCTCGTCGGCGATGTCGACGAGACCGACTTCAACCAACTGTATGCCGAGTACTCGGCGCTCCCCGATACCCGGCTCAGGGCGGGCAAGCAGATCGTCCGTCTGGCCAACGCGCGATTCATCGGCAATCGAGACTTCCGGCAGAACATGCAGTTGCTGACCGGCGTGATGGGTGTCAACCGGTCGTTGCCCGACACGGAGCTCTCCTTCGGTCACCTGTGGCGCGTGAAAAGCCCCGCGACGATCCGGCAGAAAATCGGCCTGCAGATCGCCCACGCCGACTGGACCTGGAAGCCCGGCAATCACCTGATCGGTTATGGCTATTTCTACGATGAGACCGGCACCCAGATCCCCGATGGTTTTGCGGACAACTCGAGCCGGATCATCGGCCTGCGCGCCGACGGTGCGTACCCGCTGGGCGTGGACTGGAAGGCGCTCTATACCGCCGAGCAGGCGCAGCAGCGGCCGCACGGCAGCGGCGATGTCCGGATCGACGCCAGCTATCAGCATTTCGCTGTCGGCGCGCAGTGGCGCGATGCCTTCGTGCGGGTCGATTACGAACGTCTCGGCAGCAACGCCGGGCAGTACGGCTTCCAGACTCCGCTCGCCAATCGGCACGCCTTCCAGGGTCTGGCGGACCTGTTCCTGATCACGCCCGCCGAGGGTGTCCGGGACTGGTATCTCGGTGCCGGTACGACGGTGGGCGCGGCCAGGCTCTACGGCGAGTACCACTGGTTCCGATCGGATTTCGGCGACATTCGCTACGGTCAGGAACTGAATCTCGGCGTGTTGTACACCGTGCCGTGGGTCAGGCGACTCTCCGCCCGGATCGAGTACGCCGAATTCCACGAAGAAGACGTGCTGGTCGGCGCCGCCCGGAAGCCCGACACGCGCAAGCTGTGGCTCACGCTGTTGTACACCTTCGAGTAGCGCGTCGGCTGGAAAAGCCCGGCGCCCTGTCGGTTGCCGGCGAAACCGCGGATCTTGCCGCTTCCGTGCGGAATCGGTGTCTGTCCTACGTCGAGACCGGTTCGACGAGCTTCAGGACTCCGCGCCTTCGGCCGTTACCGCAGTATCGGTTCTCTGCATCGATGGCGTGCAGCGCGGTGAAAGGAGTGAGGTTCATGAATTGGCGGACAGCATGCATGCTGATTGTCGGATGGGCGCTGGCGACCAGCGTATCCGCAGCCGAAGAACACGTGGCGATCTTCAAGAACGTGTCGGGTGCGGTCAACGTCATGCGAGGCGATACGCAGATCAAGGCCACCGGCGGGATGCCGCTCCACCGGTCCGACACGGTAAGGTCTGCGGCCGATGCGTCCGGTGGCATCGCGTTCAAGGATGGCACGCTCTTGACCCTCGGCCCGTCGACCGAACTGTCGATCCGGGACTACGTGTTCGAACCGAAAGCGTCGCAGTACGCGTTCTCCGTCTACCTCGCGCGAGGTTCGGCCATCTATTCGTCGGGCAAGATCGGCAAGCTCGCACCGGATGCCGTGCGGGTGGACACACCGCGCGCCGCGGTCGGCGTGCGCGGAACCCGGTTCATCGTCCATGCCGAATAGCCGGCCGTCCCATACGCTGCGCTTGGCGCTGGCGGGTGCGGTGGCACTCGCCGTGGCCAGTTGTGCCCACGAAATGCCGCCGCCCGTCGTCGACGGGTCGCGGACCACGGTGATCCTGCTG
>JAHCKV010000520.1 GCA_026125595.1 Burkholderiales bacterium
CGGTGTTTCTGGGTCAGCGCCGCGGCCATGCGTCCAGTGCCGATTTTTCATCCGGTGCGATCGAGGACACCGTGAAGGCCGCATTGTCGATCGCGCGGCACACCGCCGAGGATCCGTTCGCGGGTCTCGCCGATTCCGATCTGCTGGCGCGGGATCTGCCCGATCTCGACCTGCATCATCCGTGGGATCTCGACGTCGACGCGGCGACCCGTATGGCCCACGAATGCGAAGCGGCGGCACTCGGCGTCGACCCGCGCATCGGCAACTCGGAAGGCGCATCGGTCTACACGCAGCAGTCGCAATTCGTCTACGCGAACTCGCTCGGTTTCGTCGGTGGCTATCCCGGTTCGCGTTACAGCGTGTCGTGTTCGGTGATCGCCGGCAAGGGCGACGACATGCAGCGTGACGACTGGTACACGATGGCGCGCACGCCCGAAGACCTCGAATCGCCGCGCTCGGTCGGTGAACGGGCCGGGCGACGCAGCGTCGCGCGACTGGGTGGACGCCGCCTCGGCACGCGTCAGGTGCCGGTGTTGTTCGAGGCGCCGATCGCGGCGAGCCTGCTCGGGCACTTCGTGTCGGCCGCCAGCGGCGGCAGCCTGTACCGCAAGTCGTCGTTCCTGGTCGATCGGCTGGGCGAGCGGATCTTCGCGCCGCACGTGCGGATCCGCGATCTGCCCCATGTGCCGCGAGGCATGGCCAGCAGCCCGTTCGACGATGAAGGTGTTGCCACGCAGTCGCGCGACGTCGTCGCCGATGGCGTGCTGCAAGGCTATTTCCTCGGCAGCTATTCCGCGCGCAAGCTCGGCATGCGGTCCACCGGCAATGCCGGCGGCAGCCACAATCTGGTGCTCGAATCCACTGGCGAGGACTTCCCGGCACTGCTGCGCAAGCTCGGCACCGGCCTGCTGGTCACGGAGATGCTGGGCCACGGCATCAACCTGGTCACCGGTGACTATTCCCGGGGCGCCGCCGGTTTCTGGGTCGAGAACGGCGAGATCGCATATCCGGTACAGGAGATCACGGTGGCCGGCAATCTGCAGGACATGTTTCGTGGTTTCGTGGCTTCCGGTACCGATGTGCTGAACCGTGGTTCCCGGCAGTGCGGGTCGATCCTGATCGACCGCATGACCGTCGCCGGCGAATAGGGCGGCCGGGGCCGCCGCGCGGCCCCGGACTTCGACGCACGGCATCGCGTCAGCAACAGCGGGTGATGCCACTCCATTTGCGGTCCTGCTCGTCCGCGAAGAACTCGCGCGGACTCAACGGCGGCACGTCCGGATGCGTCCGGGCGTGCCGATCCAGATAGCGCTCGTAGGCGTCGTCGCCGCTGACCGTGCGCATGAATTCCCAGAGCTTGCGCAGGTCGTCGCGCATGCCATCGACGGCCATCGTCGCCTCCTCCGTTCAGTCCCGCGCCCAGGACAGCCGCGTCTCGGTATACGGCGATTCCGACAACGGTTGCACCGACTTGCCGTTCAGGAAGCGCCAGCTCATGCGGATCATGTCGAAGATCACGATCCACAGGATGGCGGCGAAGAGCAGCGCGAGCGCCGCATCGATCCGCTGTCCGAGAATCAGCGCCGGCGCCGATGCCGCCATCTCCGGCGACAGCGTGCCGGCCGCCAGCTTGGCCGCCAGCGCATCCGCGCCGGACAGGAATCCGACCGCGGGATTGCTGCTGAACACCTTCTCCCACGCGGCCGTCGTGCAGATGATCGTGAGCCACGTCAGCGGCAGCGCAGTGACCCACGCGTAGCGAACCTTGCCCATCTTGATCAGGATGCCCGTCGCGACCGTCAGCGCGATGCCGGCGAGCAACTGGTTCGAGATGCCGAACAGCGGCCACAGGATATTGACGCCGCCCAGCGGGTCCTTGACGCCCTGGACCAGGAAGTAGCCCCAGGCCGCGACGAACACGAGACTCGATATCACGGTCGCCGGATACGACGACACGTTGCCGAGTTTCGGCGACACATGGCGCAGCAGATCCTGCAGCATGAAGCGCCCGACCCGGGTTCCCGCGTCGAGGGTGGTGAGGATGAACAGCGCCTCGAACATGATCGCGAAGTGGTACCAGAAGGCGAGGGCGCTGCCGTTCAGCGCCTTGGCGAAGATGTGCGCCATGCCGACCGCCAGGCTCGGCGCGCCGCCGGTGCGGGCGAACAGGCTCTGCTCCTGGATCTCGGCGGCGAGCGCCGCCATCTGCTCCGGCGTCACCGGGAAGCCCCAGCCGCTGATCGTCGCCGTTGCCGTCGCCGGATCGGCGCCGACGACGCCGGCCGGGCTGTTGATCGCGAAGTAGATGCCCGGTTCCATGACGCAGGCGGCGACGACGGCCATGATGGCGACGAAGGATTCCAGCGCCATGCTGCCGTAGCCGATCATGCGGATCTCCTTCTCGTTGGCCAGCAGCTTCGGTGTGGTGCCCGAAGAGACCAGCGCGTGGAAGCCGGAGATCGCGCCACACGCGATCGTGATGAACACGAACGGGAACAGCGAGCCCTTGAAGATCGGGCCGGTGCCGTCGACGAACTGCGTGATCGCCGGCATCTTCACTTCGGGCGCCAGGATCAGGATCGCCGCGGCGAGCAGGAACACCACGCCGAGCTTGAGGAAAGTCGACAGGTAATCGCGCGGGGCCAGCAGCAGCCACACCGGCAACGCGGCGGCCGCGAAGCCGTAGATCATCACGAACCACGCGCACGCCATGTCGTTCCAGTCGAACAGGTCGCGCAGGCTGGAGGAATTGTTGATCGCGCCGCCGGCCCACACGCATCCGAGCAGCAACACGATGCCGATGATCGATCCTTCGAGCACCTTGCCGGGGCGGATGCCGCGCATGTAGATGCCGATCAGCATGGC
>JAHCKV010000521.1 GCA_026125595.1 Burkholderiales bacterium
ATGTGGCGCGGTCGGGATAGTCGATCACCAACCGCAGGCAGAGATACGCCATCAACAACGTGGGCAGGCCTTCGACGATGAACAGCCAACGCCAGCCGGAATAGCCGAAGAGGCCATCGAAGTACTTGAGGATCAGACCACCCAACGGCGCCGCGATGGTGTTGTTGAGCGGACTGATGATCAGGAACAGGCCGAAGATGCGCCCGCGATACTCCGCCGGAAACCAGAGCGTCAGGTAGTAGATCACGCCCGGAAAGAAACCGGCCTCGGCCACGCCGAGCAGGAAGCGGATCACGAAGAAGCTCACGTTGCCGTTGATGAAGCCCATCGCGACCGCGAAGATGCCCCATGACAACATGATCCGGGCGAACCACAGACGCGCGCCCACCTTGGACAGGATCAGATTGCTGGGGACTTCGCCGATGAAGTAGCCGACGAAGAAGAGCCCGGCACCCCAGCCGAAGATAGTCGCCGTGAAGCCCAGTTCGGCGTTCATCGTCAGCGCCGCCAGGCCGACGTTGAGCCGATCGATGATGCAGATCAGATAGGCCACCAGCAGGAAGGGCAACACCTTCCATGCGATCTTGCGGACCAGCGCCTTCTCCTGCGACGGGGTCATCTCGATCCTCCTCCAGTCTTGTCGTTGTGTGGGTCGCCTGCGCGCCGAGCCATCGGGCTCGGGGTCCATCATACGAGCACTGGAATTCTCGTCGGCGGGCGCATCTGCGGGGGAGGATCGAAGCGGCCTCCCTATGTCGTGGCGCAGTTGACGCGAAGGTGGTATGGAACCACATTGGTTCCAATTTGGTTGGAGGCGAACATGCCCGCAACGTTGACCTTGAAGAACATTCCGGACGAAGTGTACGAACGACTGAAGGCATCCGCGGCCGCCCACCGTCGGAGCATGAACAGCGAGGTGATCGTCTGTCTCGAGGCGATGCTGGTACCGGCCAAGGTGGCGCCGACGGAGCGGCTGGCGCGCGCCCGTGCGCTGCGAAGCACCTTGCCGAAAGGCAGGTTTCTCGCGCGCGACATCGACGCGCTCAAGAAGGAAGGGCGCCCATGATCGTGGTGGATACCAGTATCCTGGCGTACCTGTACTTGCCCGGGGACCGGACGGCTCACGCCGAAGCGCTGCTGGAGCAAGACCCCGACTGGGCAGCGCCCATCCTTTGGCGGAGTGAGTTTCGCAACATTCTTGCCGGCTACATCAGGCGGAAGGCGACTACATTCGATCAGGCGTGTCGTTTGCGGGACGAAGCCGAAAGCCTGCTCGCGGGATCCGAGTTCGAAGTCGATTCAACCGCAGTTCTGGCGCTGGTTCGCGACAGCAACTGCTCTGCGTATGGCTGCGAGTTCATCGCGCTCGCGATCCAGCTGGATACGACGCTCGTGACCATGGACAAGAAACTTCTTGGAAGCTTTCCGGAACACGCGCTGACGCTGTCCGCTGCCTGACCCCGCTTGTCTGCAGGGCGAATCCGGACGTTACTGTTCGTGCCAGACGTGCTTCAGCGACATCGGCTTCGACCGCCGCTCGAAACAACACGGCCTTCTTCGGGCGCAGGCGGATCTTGGCCGAAACGACCGACCCATTGGCCGTGCAGCGGGAACTCAGACCCCTGTGGAAGTGGACGATCGCCCGCTATCGGGATTCTCCCGCTCGGGCAATGCCTGTCGACCGAAACCGCGAAGCTTCGCGACGGCGATTGCGCCTAGCACCAGACCCCAGATCACCAATCCGGTGCCGGTGGTCGTCTGCGCGCTGAGCGGATAGCTGACGCATAGCCGGGTCTCCGCTTCTCGGTAGAGCAGGCCGGCGGTGACCAGCATCCACGCAGCGTTGCCGAGAAAGAATGCGGCCGGGACGGGGCCGAGGCGTGACCAACCCGAGGCGACCGCCGCGCCGGCCAGCGGCCAGCTCGCATATTTGAGCGCCGCGACACGGGGATCCAGCACCGCCAGATCGAGCGCCGCCGGAATCATCCAGAAGGCCGAGACGCAACTGGCCAGCGTGGCGCTGGTGAGGCCCTGTGCATCGATGCGGGTTTGCAGTGCGACAAGCCACCGGGGCGTGTACGCGGCCGCCGCCCATCCGGCGGCCAGCAACAACGGAAACTGCACGAGCATCTGCAACGCCATGTCGGCCTCGACGAGGTCGCGCAGCGGCGGCATCAGCCACAGCAGCGCGGATGCGGCCAACAGCGCACGCGAGTTCCGGCGGCTCATGGCGACGGCATGGCCGCAAGCGCACGTGCCGCGGCGAGCGCCTCGGGCCATTGGGCGTGATCGAAGATTCGGTGCACGCGTCCGGATGCGTCGATCAGGTGGATGCCGCCGTTGTGCACATATCCGCCGAAACCGTCGGGGATCGCCACGATGCCCAGTCGGCGCAGCGCCTCGCGGCCGTCATCTTCCGTGCGTGGCGCCGCGATGGTCCACAGCGACGAGTCCGCTCGATGCAGGCGTCCATGCGCAGCCAGAGCCGGCTGGCTGTCGCGACGCGGGTCGATCGAGATGGAGAGCAGGCGAATCGTTCTCGACGGATCCGCGAGCAACGACGACTGCATGCTGGAGTATTCGCCCCCGAGCACTTGGCACAGCGTGGGACAGCGGGTGTAGATGAAGTCGACCAGATACACCGGTGCGCGAGGCTCGACGCCGTCGAAGACCCGAAGGAATGTTCCCCGTGCATCGCGCAGTGCCATCGCCGGAGCGTGCAACGCGCCATCGGCCGCACTGTGGCGCCGTAGCTCGTCGTACGTCCAGGCGTCGAATCCATGGGTCAAGCGCGCGACCGCTGCGACGAAGCCGACGACGAGCAGCACGCAAACGCTCAGCGTCGCGAGCGCGGGCGATG
>JAHCKV010000522.1 GCA_026125595.1 Burkholderiales bacterium
ACTCGACGATTCGCGGCTGCGCGATGACGGCTCCCTCGATCTGGGCCGCTGGATCAACAGCTTCGTCGACAAGACCGACGATACGGTGCGGCGCGTCACCGGCATCGCCACGCGGCTCGAAGACGCGTCCGGGCATCTGGCGCGCGCGTCGCGTTCCGTTGCGGAGTCGTCGCGGCTGCAGAGCGACGCGTCGGCATCCATGACCCGCTCCATCGGCGCCGTGGTGACGAGTGTCGCCACGGTGGCAGATCACGCCCGCACGGCGGCGGAACTGTCCGACCGAGCCAACGATGCGTCGGTGGCGGGCCGCCGGGTGGTCGAAGCGACCGCCGACGAGGTCCGCCACATCGACGCGTCGATCCGGCGTTCCGCGGCCACCATCGAACGCCTCGGCGAACGCTCGCGCGAGATCGAAGGTGCCGTCCGCACCATTCGCGACATTGCGGACCAGACCAATCTGCTGGCGCTCAATGCGGCGATCGAAGCCGCCCGTGCCGGTGAACAGGGTCGCGGCTTCGCGGTCGTCGCCGACGAGGTGCGCAAGCTCGCGGAACGCACCGCGGCATCGACCATCGAGATCGGCCGCATGACCGACGCGATCCGCCACGACATCGACGAGGCGGTGGAGACGATGGCAGCCAGCGGACACGAAGCGGCGCGCGGGGTCGAACGGGCCGGCGACGCCGCCACCGCACTCGGTACGATCAGCGACGGCGTCGAGCGCAGCCGGGAAACGATCCGGCAGATCGCGGACGCCACCGGCGAGCAGCGCGCGGCGAGCCAGGACATCGAAACCAACGTCGACCGGATCTCGGCGATCGCCACCGCGAATGCCGATGCGGTCGCCCGGTCCGAAGCGGCGACCCGCACGCTGTTGAATCTGGCCGACGCGTTGCAGCAGGCGGTCGCGAAGTTCCGCACCGCCGATTGATCGTCGATCAGCGCCCGAAGATCTTTTTCACGATTCCGCCGACACCCTTGGCGGCTTCGCCTGCCGCATTGCCGACGCCGCGCACGACGGTCTCGACGCTGACGCCGAGGGTCTCACCGAGCGCCGATGCGACCCGCGCCGCGAAGTTCTCGTTCAGCGAAAACCCGGGATCGTCCAGGTCGCCCTGCAACGTGAAACGGACCGTGATGCGGTCGTTGCGATCTTTCATGAAACCCACCAGCGCCCGCTGCGGCAACCCGGCGAACGTTCCGGCGCCGGCGGCACCGGCGAGCTCCAGATCGGTCAGCACCAGGGTGCCCGGCGCATGCAATCGGCGCTTGCGCACCGTCGCCGTGATGTCGAGATCGAGCGTGCCGCGCCTGACGCCGGTTTCCGCCGCCTGGATCAGATAGGGCTGGAACGACACGACGTCGACACCGCGCAGCCGCAACCGGATCGTCGAATCCAGCGATGCGAACTCGATGTCGCCGGCCACCGAGAACGTTCCGTCGCGCCGGACGCCCTTGTGCACACCGTCGATCTGCAGCTTCGACGGCCCCTTGAGATCCGGTAGCCGCAGATCCCGCAACGACAACGCGATCCGTTCCAGCCGCTGCCGCACCGCCGGCCGGCGCACCGATGCATCGAACAGTTCCACCTCGGCATCCTGCAGCGCGACTTCGCCGACCGTGACCGCCGGCAGCGGCCTGGCCTTCGACGCCCGATCGGGTTGTTCGAGCAGACTCGGCAACACGTGCAAGCGGCCGTCGCGGCTGCGGTACGCCGACAGGTAACCGCGATCGACCCGGATGCGGGCGATCCGGATGTCCGCCGACAACAGTCCGCGCAGATCCGGCACGACCAGAATCCGGCCGGCCCGCAACTCGTCGTCGACCGGCCAAGAACGCACCGACGCCCGGATCCGCACATCGTCCAGCACGACGCCGGACCAGCCGATCGACAGGGCGCCCACCGTGGCCGTCGGGCCGAGCGCTTCCGCCACCTGGCTTCGCAACAGCCGCGCGCCGACCTGCAATCCGGCGAGCATCAGCACACCAATGGCGACGACCACGGTCAACGAGATGCGAAGGGACGGAGGGACGCGCACGAAGTCGGACGGGTCGGATCGGGACGAACGGAATTATGCCGCCCGCTCCGCCGCCGGATCGAACCGCCCGCGCCACGGGACGTCGCCATTCGCCGACGATGTTTCTGCACCGCGGGCTGCATCCGATTCGCGCGTCGCTACGTACACGGAGAGTCGACGGAATACCGGTTCCGGCCGACACCTTCATCCAACCGTAACAGGAGACCCCACCATGCGATTCCCGATTCGCGCCACCGCGCTGGCTTGCGCTGCATTCGCCACCGCCGCCGCGTCGCCCACCTGGGCCGAAAGCATCATCGGCCTGACCTCCACGAATCAGCTGGTCATATTCGACAGCGCCGCACCGACCAATGCCGGTTCGCCGGTCACCATCACCGGCCTCGCCGCCAACGAGATGATCCTCGGCATCGACAGGCGGCCCACGACCGGCATGCTGTACGGCCTGGGCAGCGGCAACAATCTGTACACGCTGGATGCGATGACCGGTGCCGCGACGCTGGTGGGAGGTCTGATGGCCGATCCGGGTGACGCGTCGATGCCCTTCGCCGGACTCGCCGGCACATCGTTCAGCGTCGACTTCAACCCGGTGCCGGACCTCGGCATGACGCTGCCGTCGCTGCGTGTGACCAGCAACACGGGGCAGAACCTGCGGATCAACGTGAATGGCGCAAACGGCGGCAGGACGTTCACCGACGGCGATCTGAACATTCCGGCCGGTGGCTCGCCGACCATCGTGGCGTCGGCCTACACCAACAACGACACCAACGCCGGGACCGGCACGGCCCTGTACGCCATCGATTCGGCCAC
>JAHCKV010000523.1 GCA_026125595.1 Burkholderiales bacterium
TGGTGGACCACGATCGATCGCCGTCGTGCGAACCGTATCGTCCGCAACGGGATACGCCATTACAACCACAAGGAGGAGCGACACATGGAACGCACCCAGGAACACGAGTTCGTGGATCTGTCGAAACCGGTCGAGAACAAGAAGGAAGTGGACGTCGAGCGTCGACGCAGCTTCCTCGCCAAGGCCGCCGGCGTCGCCGCGGTTTCCGCCATGGCGCCCGAAGCCTTCGCGCGCAACTTCATCGACAAGTACGACGCCGACGGCCCCATCGCGCGCTATCCGAATCCGGATGTCATCGCCTTCGACAAGCGCTTCAAGTACAAGCTCGGCAACACGCCGATCGTGCGTCTGCACCGCGGCACGATGTGGGCGGAAGGTCCGGCCTGGAATCAAGTCGGTCGTTACCTGATCTGGAGCGACATTCCCGCCAACGAACAACTGCGCTGGATCGAGGAAGACGGCCATGTCTCGCGCCAGTTCCGCTTCCCCGCGGGCAACAGCAACGGCAACACGTTCGACTTCCAGGGTCGTCAGATCGCGTTCGAACACGGCAATCGCCGCGTCGTGCGCTATGAATGGGACGGCACGCTCACGGTGCTGGCCGATGCCGCTGGCGGCAAGGGATTGAATGCCCCGAACGACGGCGCCGTCACGCCCGACGGCTCGTTGTTCTTCACCGATCCCGGCTATGGCGGTCTGATGAACTACGAAGGCGTGCGCCTGAACACCGGCAGCCCGCAGCCGATCCAGAAGGAAGCCATCTACCGCGTCGACGCCCCCGGCCGGGTGGAGAAGGTGGCCGACGAGCCGGCCAAGCCCAACGGCCTGTGCTTCTCGCCCGACTACAAGAAGTGCTACGTGGCCGACACCGGCATCTCCCACTATCCCGACGCCAAGAGCGTCATCTGGGTCTACGACGTGGACGGCAAGAAGCTCAAGAACGGCCGCGTCTTCGCCGGCATGGAGATGGACGGCAAGACGGGCTTCGCCGACGGCATCCGCTGCGACGAGGACGGCAACGTCTGGGCCGGCATGGGCTGGGTGGGCGACGGCTATGACGGGGTGCACGTGTTCGCGCCGGACGGCGTGCGCATCGGCATGATCCGCATGCCGGAGATCATCTCCAACGTGTGCTTCGGCGGCAGCAAGCGCAACCGCCTGTTCATGACCGGCAGCACGTCGCTGTATGCCGTGTACGTGGAAACCCGAGGCGGCACGTTGACCTGATCCGTCGCGTTCTTGCTGTCGAGAGCCACCGGCCGACCCGGTGGCTTTTTTTGCATGTCGTTTCCAACAACTTCGACCGAAGGCGTCGATCCATGAAACTGAAACGTTCCCACCTGGCTGCTGCAATCGTTCTGCTCCATGCCGCTTCGGCGTTTGCGCAGGAAACCGGACCCTATGTCGGTGCCGGTCTCGGCGCTGCCTCCATCGACGGAGATCCAATGGCGCAGCAGCTGTCCAGGGACATCGCCGCTCAAGGCTTCACCAACCGCGTACAGCTGGATCAGACTTCGGCGGCATTCAAACTCTACGGCGGCTATCGCCTGCATCGCCATTTCGGCCTGGAAGCCGGCTACGTCAACTTCGGCAAGTACGATCTCAGCGTCGATATCCAGTCGCCGGTCTCCGGTCGTGGCACGGGAGACATCAAGGCCCACGGGTTCGACTTCGCAGCCGTCGGGTTCCTGCCCGCCACCGACACGATCACGTTGTTCGGCAAGATCGGCGCGCATCGCTGGAACACGAAACTGCGGTTTGGCGGACCGGGTGGATCCTTCGAAGAGAGTGCCAGCGGCTGGACACCCGTCGTCGGCGCTGGCGCGATCGCGAATCTGACCAGATCGCTCGGACTGCGCTTCGACGTCGACTACTACAACGAGATCGGCGACAAGGACAAGACGGGAGAAAGCGAAGTGGCCATGTTGACCGTCAATCTGCTCTACCGCTTCTGATACCGGCCGGATCCCCGTGGCGCCTCCATCGGTCCACGGCCTTGCTCTCGATTCCGCGACGCGATGCCGCGAGCATCTCCGCTGGAAGTGGATGGTTCTGTGGATCGTCGCACTCTCGTCCGTCGCGCGGGCGACACCGCCGATGGACGATTCCGCGACCGACCTGATCTTTGCACCGATCGCCGGCATCGACAGTCGCGCGACGCCTCCCACCGCCCCGACGGCGATCGATCCGATCCGCGTCGCGCCGGAAACCCAGATCGGCACGGCGTCGTACTACGGGCAGCGCTTCGCCGGACGACGCACGGCCAGCGGCGAGCCGTTCGACCCCGAAGCGTCGACCGCGGCCCATCGCACATTGCCGTTCGGTACGATCGTGCGCATCACCAACACCGCCAACGATCGGTCCGTCGAGGCGGTGATCAACGACCGCGGTCCGTTCATCCGCCACCGGATCATCGACGTGAGCCGCGCGATCGCACGGCAACTGGAGTTCCTCGACCGCGGCGTGGCCGAGGTGCACGTCGAAGTCCTGCCACCGCCCCGCCCCCGGAACCCGCGCCGTCGCCGCCAGTGCCACGCGGACACTGACGGCAACGCCGTCAGAACCGGTACGCGAAGTTGATCATCCCCATGTCGGCACCGCGATTGGGTTTGTGGATGCCGCCGTTCGAGTAATGCACGAACCGCGCACTGATCGCGTACTGTCCGTCCCGGCCGAACCGCGCGCCGACCCCCACATAGTCGCCGAACTGGAATCGCGTGCTCAACTGCGCATGGGATGCATCGACGGTGTCCGACAGATAGTGAATGCCGATACCGCCTTCGATGAACGGTGACAGATGCTCGCCGCGCCGCTCCAGCCGCAGCGACGGCGTCGC
>JAHCKV010000524.1 GCA_026125595.1 Burkholderiales bacterium
GTCGCGTCGTTGGCGGGATCGGCGTCCAGCGGAAGCGGTGCAGTGGTGGCGGCGAACATCATCGCTGCGCCGGTTACAGCGCGCTCCAGATCCAGCCGAAGATGCCGATCGACAGCGTCGCGCTGCCAAGCAAGAGTGCGACACCGACGAGGGGACCCCACTGGACAGGGCGACGACGGGCGGGCTGTCGATGGGATCGACGCTGCACGTTGCGGTGGGGTCGCGTATAGAGCGCCATGCGATATTCGTAGTTCATGCCGACCTCCTTGTTTCGCGTTGCTCTCCGGTACTACGGGAGAAACGTCCGTGCCGTCGATCGGTGCACTGTCGTCGGCACGAAGGCTTGTCGGAAAGTTGGACGAGGTCCATCGCCCGGGGTTCCGCGGAGTAGGACGGACACGGATACGGCATTGGATGCCAGCGGAAGCGGGCCGGGACGCTGGCTTCGTCATCGCCGGCGCATCGGGGGCAGCGCTGACGGCGGACCGAGCGGTGGTCGTGGGTATCGTGATCGACATCGAAGCGCTGGCGCCCGGCGCTCGAGTCCCGGTTGAACGGCCGGCGCGCGGGCGAATGTTCCCCGGTTCGACGGAAGGGTGTTCAAGCCTCGGCGGCGCGCACTGCGGTAATGATCTCGTCGATCAGCGCTTCGAGGGTTTCGAACTCGAACGGCTTCAGCAGGGCCCGCACGTTCGGCCCCAGATGATGCAGGCCCTGCCGGAACTCGTAGCCGGAACAGAGCACGACCCAGGTCTCGGGCTTGGCCGCCAGGACGTGGCGAGCCAGGTCGGTGCCGGACAGCCCCGGCAGGCTGACATCCGTCACCAGGATGTCGAACGTTCGCTGCTCCAGTGCCGCCAACGCTTCTTCACCGTTGGTGCACGTCACCATCTCGCGATCTTCGCCTGCCAGCAGCAGGCTGATCAGATCGCGCAAGTCATCGTTATCCTCGACATAGAGAATGCCGATCGGTTTCAAGATATCTCTCCGTCATCAAGCGGCGTGGTTTCGGCGCAGTGCATCGCCGTTTTCGTCCGCCTGGGGGGCAGATTGAAAAAGGCCTCGCTTGCAGCGCGAAAAGCGCGTGAATCTGGGACTCACGGGCTTCGGTGTCAATAACATAAGTTGTATTCCAGTGATCGCGATCGGCGGCTTGCCCGCTGACGCGCCATGACGGCGCGATTCACGGTGTTTCGGTCAGCTTGCGCAACTCGTACAGAAGATCCAGCGCCTCCCGCGGCGACAACTGATCGGGATCCACGCGCAGCAGGCGCTCGACCAACGGGTGGGGTTCCGGCTGCGCCACCGTCGGGGCCACGGGCGCGCCGCTGAACAGGTCGGCCTGGGGGCTGGCGGCCGATTCGAGATCCGCGAGCTTGCGCCGGGCGGCCCGGATCACGCCGCCGGGAACGCCAGCCAGTTGCGCCACCTGCAACCCGTAGCTGCGCGACGCCGGACCGTCTTCGACCGCGTGCAGGAAGACGATGCGGTCCTTGTGCTCGACGGCGTCCAGATGCACGTTGGCGACCTCGCGGTAGTCGGCCGCCAGTTGCGTCAGTTCGAAGTAGTGGGTCGCGAACAGGCACAGCGCGCGGTTGCGCTCCACCAGGTGGCGCGCGATGGCCCAGGCCAGCGCGAGGCCGTCGAAGGTCGATGTGCCGCGGCCGATCTCGTCCATCAGCACCAGCGAACGTTCGGTGGCGTTGTTGAGGATGGTGGCGGCCTCGGTCATCTCGACCATGAACGTGGACCGTCCGCCGGCCAGATCGTCGGCCGCGCCGATCCGCGTGAAGATGCGATCGATCGGGCCGATGAGTGCCCGTCGCGCGGGGACGAAGCTGCCGCAGTGGGCGAGCAGCGTGATCAGCGCGACCTGGCGCATGTAGGTTGATTTGCCGCCCATGTTCGGGCCGGTGATCAACAGCAGTCGGCGCTGGGGTGCGAACCGCGCATCGTTGGAGACGAAGTTGTCCACCTGGGTTTCGACGACCGGGTGCCGGCCGCCTTCGATCAGCAGGCCATCCTCGTCGGAGAGTTCCGGGGCGATCAGATCGAGCGCATCGGCGCGTTCGGCCAGGGCCGCCAGCGTGTCGAGCTCGGCCAATGCCGTCGCCGCGGCCTGCAGTGCCGGTACATGGGTGCCGAGGAAATCGAGCAAACCGTCGTACAGCCACTTCTCGCGGGCGAGTGCGCGGTCCTGGGCGGACAGCGCCTTGTCCTCGAAGGTCTTCAGTTCCGGCGTGAGGTAGCGCTCGGCATTCTTCAGCGTCTGGCGGCGCCGATAGTCGTCGGGAATCCGGTCGACGTGGGTGTGGGTGACTTCGATGTAGAAGCCGTGGACGCGGTTGTACTCGACTTTCAGATTGGGGATGCCGGTGCGTTCGCGCTCGCGGGCTTCGAGCGCCAGCAGGAACGCGCCGCTGTCGGTCTGGATGGCGCGCAGCTCGTCGAGATCCGCGTCGAAGCCGTCGGCGATCACGCCGCCGTCGCGGATCATCGCCGCCGGCGTTTCCAGCAGCGCTGCGTGCAGTCGGGTGGCGATGGCGCTGTCCAGCGTCAATGCCGCCGTGACACGCAGCAGATGTCCGACGGCATCGGGCGGTACCTGTGCGGCGATCGCAGGCAGCGCCGCCAGCGTATCGCGCAGACCGGAAAGATCACGCGGACGGGCGCTGCGCAGCGCGATGCGCGCGGTGATGCGTTCGATGTCGACACAGTCACGCAGCGCTTCGCGGATCGGCGCGCCGGCGTCGGCACGCAACGCGTCGACACCGGAAAGCCGTGCCCGCAGCACGGTCCGGTCCCGCAGCCGCAGGTCCGCCCGAGCCCGCT
>JAHCKV010000525.1 GCA_026125595.1 Burkholderiales bacterium
GTCGGCATGATGGCTCGGCTCCTGTTCGATCGCACTTGGAGCCGCCGTGGTGCGTCGGGTTCCCCGTCCCGGCGTATTGCGCTGCCCCGAGGGCACTCACGGGCTTCGCGTCGCCGGGATGCCGCCCAGCGCCGCTTGCCAGCCTGCGAGTTTCTGCTCGAACGACAGCGACGCGTGGGCCGGACTGGTCGACGGCAACCGCCGATACCGGATCGGCAGCGCCGGCAAGGTCGGCAGGACCTGCATGCGGAAATAGCGCTCGGCCGTGCCGCCGTTGAAGCAGACCAGCGCGATGTGCGGATGCGCAGCGAAGAACCCGGCGAAATCGTTGGGCTGGATCGACCGGCTGTCGATGGCCGCATCGAGGCTGCCGGCGCGGACGCACGACTGCAGCACGTCCCACAGCGCGATGCCGGCATCGCGCAGCGCCTTCAGCCGCACATCGTAGGGTGCCTGCGGATCGAAGCCGACGATCCGGGCCAGGATCGGCCAGAAGCTGTTGCGTGGATGGGCGTAGTACTGGGCCGCATCGAGCGACCGTTCGCCGGGCATGCTGCCGAGAATCAACAACCGTGCGGCGGTGTCCGCATTCGGCGGGAAACCGGTGATGGCCTGCGGGCGGGCCGCCGGTCCGTCGGGCATCGATCCGGACACCGCGACCGACGGGTCAGTTCGGCGCCAGCGCTGCCGCGTAGGCCTCGGGCTTGAAGCCGACCAGCAGTGCGCCGTCGACGTCGAGCACCGGCCGCTTGATCAGCGACGGCTGGGCCAGCATCAGCGCGATGGCCTTGCGTTCGTCGATGCCGATCTTGTCGGCGTCCGGCAGCTTGCGGAACGTCGTGCCGGCGCGATTGACCAGGACTTCCCAGCCCAGCGCGCTGCTCCAGCGGACGAGCCGCTCAAGGTCGATGCCGACCGTCTTGTAGTCGTGAAACGTATGGACGACCCCATGATCGTCCAGCCAGCGGCGGGCCTTCTTCATGGTGTCGCAATTCTTGATGCCGTAGATCGTGACGGGCAAAGCCGGGCTCCTCGGTGCCATCGTTCCGCGAGAATCCGCAACGACGCTGGATGATGCCCCGATGATAGCCCGCCGCGGACGACATCACGGCGCAGGCGGTTGGTACTTCGCGATGCTCGCGGCGTCCATCCGGTAGCCCGTCGTCGCCATGTCGGTTTCCTGTCGCGACACGATCAGCTTGCCGCTGATCCACACCGGATCCATCGTGCGGAATCCCTTCGTCGGTTTCGCCAGCACGATGTGGATGATCTGGTTCGCCGGCGGCGGTGGCACGTGGATGCACGCGCCGTAGTACGGCACCAGCAGCAGCTCCTTCAGCTCGCCCTTCACCTCTTCGAGCGGCACCAGATAGCCGGGCAGCTTCACGAGTCTGCCTTCGAGTTCCGGATTGGTCGGCGCCTGGTCCCATTCGCTCTGCAATTCCCGCATGAACGCCAGCGCTTCCGGATCGTTGTCGTTCATCGCCTGCAGCTTGCGCCCCAGCAGCTTCGTCTTCGGCCGCCAGTTCTTCGGGATCAGATCCTGCCATCGGATCTCCTGCGTCCCGTCGGCCGACACCGCACCCGGTGCGAGCGGCTTCGACGCTTCGAGATACTGGTGCTGCTGGGCGGCGGCACCGGTGGCAAGCCACAGGAAGGCCGCCGTGGCCGTACAACGCAACATCCGCAACGCTCGCATCGATATCCTCATCGGTCACACCCGGGGTTGCAGGCCGTCGGTCAGCGACAGCCGGTAGGCGCGGAATCCCGGCACGAGACTGGCCAGCCATCCGGCTGCCAGCACCGCGCCGAGCAGCAGCCATTCGTTGTCGGACAGCATCTTCCATTGCAACGCGATGCCGAACTGCCCTTCGAACCAGTCGCGCAGCAACGCGATCGCGATACCGCAGGCCAACGCCCCGACGACGACGCCGCACAGCGTGACCAGCGCGCCTTCGATCGCCAGCAACGCGAGCATCTGCCGGGGGCCGGCACCGACCGCGCGCAGGATGGCCAGTTCACGCCGTCGTTCGTTGAGCCCCGCGAGAATCACTGCCATCAGCCCGGCCAGACTCACCAGCGACACGAGTCCGCTCATCGCGAGCAACCCCCGTTCGCCGGCACCGAGCACGTCCCACAGTTCGTCCAGCGCGATGCCGGGCAGCACCGCCATCAACGGCTCGCCCTCGAAGCGCGAGATCATCCGCTGCGTCGCGAACACGGCGGTCCGACGCTTGAGTCCCAGCAGGAACGCGGTGACTTCCCGTGGCGTCAGGTCGTATTGCGCCAGTTCGGCCGCCGGAATCGATTCGCCCGGTGCCGGCGCGACGCCACCGACCCAGTCGAGGTGAATGCCTTCCATCGCCTCCAGACTGATGTGGATCGAGCGATCGACCGGCGTGCCGGTGCGTTCCAGGACGCCCACCACGGTGAACGGTTTGTCCGAATGGGACGAACCCGGGATGATGCCGTTGCCATGGGAGAACACGACCGTTTCGCCGAGCCCGTAGCCCAGCCGGTCGGCGACTTCGGCGCCGATCACCGCGTCGAACAGCGCGTCGAATCGCCCGCCGCGGCGGATTCGCAGCAGTTGCCGATCGCCATAGCGGAAGTGTTCGAAGTACGCGTGCGTCGTCGCCACGACCGGAAAGCCGCGGTGCTGATCGCCCAGCGACAGCGGAATCATCCATTCGACGGCGGGCCGTGCGGCAATGTCCTGCACGCTGCGCCACGCGATGTTGTTCGTGGCGTTGCCGATGCGGAACACCGAATACAGCAGCAGCTGGATCGATCCGGTACGCGGACCGACGATCAGGTCCGTGCCCGACA
>JAHCKV010000526.1 GCA_026125595.1 Burkholderiales bacterium
AGCAGCGGCCCGCTGATCATCGACAACGCGAACGTGAGCCCGATGCTCATGCCGATCAGGGCCATCGCGCGCGTGCGCACGCTGTCGCGGGTCAGGTCGGCGGTCAACGCGAGCACGGCGCCGGATATCGCACCGGCGCCCTGCAGCACGCGACCGAGGATGACCACGTGGATGTCCGACGCGGTCGCCGCGACGACGCTGCCGATGGCGAACAGCAGCAGGCCCAGGTAGATGGTCGGCTTGCGACCCCAGCGATCGGACAGCATTCCGAACGGAATCTGCAGGCACGCCTGCGTCAAGCCGTAGGCGCCGAGCGCGATGCCGACCAGCGTATGGTCGAGGCCGCCGGGCAGGCTTTCGGCGTACAGCGCGAACACCGGCAGGATCACGAACAGGCCGAACATCCGCAAACTGTAGATGCCGGCGAGCCCGAAACTGGCTCGCAGTTCGAGCGGGGTCATCCGGTCTGCGCGCATGGGTGGAACGTCTTGCGGAAAACGTGAAGGCAACGGCGGCGGGGTCGAAGGCGGGGCCAGCGGAGGCCGAAAGGGCGGCATGGGAATCGTGAAACCGCTGCGATATAGTAGCCGATCGTCCACCTCCCGCCCACCACCGACGCATGGATTTCATCCGCATCCGCGGCGCCCGGACCCACAACCTCAAGAACGTCGACGTCGATCTGCCGCGCGGAAAGCTGGTGGTCATCACGGGCTTGTCGGGTTCCGGAAAATCCTCGCTGGCGTTCGACACGCTGTATGCGGAGGGCCAGCGCCGGTACGTGGAATCGCTGTCGGCGTACGCCCGGCAATTCCTGCAGTTGATGGAGAAGCCGGACGTCGACCTGATCGAAGGGCTGTCGCCGGCGATCGCCATCGAGCAGAAATCCGCGAGCCACAACCCCCGCTCCACGGTCGGCACCGTCACCGAAATCCACGATTACCTGCGATTGCTGTTTGCGCGGGTCGGCGAACCCCATTGCCCGGATCATCATGTTCCGTTGACCGCCAAGACGGTTTCGCAAATGGTCGATGCCGTGCTGTCGCTGCCGGAAGACAGCCGCGTGATGCTGCTGGCGCCCGTGGTCGTGGACCGCAAGGGCGAGCAGCTCGAACTGTTCGAAGACCTTCGCGCGCAAGGTTTCATCCGCGTCCGCGTGAACGGCGAGGTGGTCGAACTCGATCCGCCACCGAAGCTCGTGAAATCGCGCAAGCACACCGTCGAAGTGGTGGTGGATCGGCTCAAGGCCCGGGCCGATGTGCAGCAGCGGCTGGCCGAATCGTTCGAGACCGCGCTGCGTCTGTCGGGCGGCCGTGTCATCGTCGTGCAGATCGATGACGGCACCGAGCACGCGTACTCGTCTCGATTCGCATGCCCGGTCTGCAACTACTCGCTGCCGGAACTCGAGCCGCGGCTGTTCTCGTTCAACAACCCGATGGGCGCGTGCCCCCGCTGCGACGGACTCGGCATCGTCAGCTTCTTCGATCCGAAGCGTGTGGTGGCGTTTCCGCAACTGTCGCTGGCTTCGGGCGCCGTGAAGGGCTGGGACCGGCGCAACCAGTTCTACTACCAGATGCTGGAAAGTCTCGCGACGCAGTTCGGCTTCGACATCGAAGCACCGTTCGAACTGCTGGAACCGCGCATCCAGGAAATCATCCTGCAGGGATCGGGCCGCGACAAGGTGAAGTTCATCTACGCCGGCGAGCGCGGGCAGCGGCACACGCGGGAGCATCCGTTCGAAGGCATCATCCCGAACATCGAACGCCGCTGGCGCGAGACCGATTCGTCCGTCGTCAAGGAAGAACTCGCGGGGTACATGACGACGGCCCCGTGCCCGGATTGCGAAGGCACGCGGTTGCGACGCGAAGCGCGCAACGTCTTCGTCGGCGACCAGTCGATCCACGACATCGGCCACATGCCGCTGCGCACGGCGACGGCATTCTTCGCGTCGCTCGCACTCACCGGCGCCCGATTTGCGATCGCCGACAAGATCGTTCGCGAGATCGGTTCGCGGCTGGGGTTCCTCGTGGATGTCGGGCTGGAATACCTGTCGCTCGATCGATCCGCCGACACGTTGTCCGGCGGCGAATCGCAGCGCATCCGGCTCGCGAGCCAGATCGGATCGGGGCTGACGGGCGTCATGTACGTACTCGACGAACCGTCGATCGGCCTGCACCAACGGGACAACGACCGGCTGCTGGCGACGCTGTCACGCCTGCGGGATCTCGGCAACTCGGTCATCGTTGTCGAACACGATCTCGACGCAATCCTGCACGCGGACTATCTCGTCGACATGGGACCTGGCGCAGGCGAGCACGGTGGCCGTGTGGTCGCGCAGGGGCTGCCGAAGGACGTCGCGAAGCATCCGGATTCCCTGACCGGGCAGTACCTGTCGGGCCGGAGATCCATCGCGACCCCGACGCTGCGCCACGCACCGCAACCCGATCGCACGCTGCATCTGCGCGGCGCCTTCGGCAACAACCTGCGCCACATCGATTGCGAGCTGCCGGTCGGTTTGTTCGTCTGCGTCACCGGCGTGTCCGGGTCGGGGAAGTCGACGCTCGTCAACGACACGCTGTACCGCGCGGCGGCCAAGCATCTGTACGGCAGCCACGACGAACCGGCGCCGTTTGTGGAAATCGACGGCCTCGATCATTTCGACAAGGTCGTGAACGTGGACCAGAGTCCGATCGGCCGCACGCCGCGGTCGAATCCCGCGACCTACACCGGCATGTTCACACCGATCCGCGATCTGTTCGCCGCGGTGCCGCTGGCGCGGGAGCGTGGCTACGGCCCCGGGCGGTTCTCGTTCAACGTGAAGGGCGGCCGTTG
>JAHCKV010000527.1 GCA_026125595.1 Burkholderiales bacterium
CCGCCGGGGCTCGCCCCCAGGGTGCGCAGGATGGCGATGTCCGCCTGCTTGTCGGTGACGGCCATCACCAGGGTCGAGACGATGTTGAAGGCAGCCACCGCCACGATCAGGGTGAGGATGATGAACATCATGCGTTTCTCGATCTGCACGGCGCGGAACAGGTTGCCGTGGCTGCGGGTCCAGTCCACCGCGATCAGGTCGCTGCGCAGGGTGGCGGACAGGTCGTGGGCCACCTGGGGCGCATCGAACAGATCCTTCACCTTCAGCCGCAGCCCCGACACCCGCCCGTCCAGGCGGTACAGCTTCTGGGCGTCGGCCATATGCACCAGGGCCAGGGTCGAGTCGTACTCGTACATGTCGATGTGGAAGATCGCGACCACGCGGAAGGTCCGCATGCGCGGCAGCACGCCGGCCGCCGTGACCATGCCCTGCGGTGCGATCACTGTGACGCGATCATCGACCCGCGCACCGAGATTCCGTGCCAGTTCGGAACCCAGCACGATGCCGAACTCGCCGGCCTGCAGCGCATCGAGCCGCCCCTGGACGATCTTCTCGCCGATGCCCGACACCGCATCCTCGCGATCGGGCATCACGCCGCGCACCAGCGCACCCTGCACCGACCCGCCGAACGACAGCAGTCCCTGGCCGTTCACGTACGGCGCCGACGCGATGATCTCCGGATTGCGCTGCACGCCGTCGGCAACCCGCTCCCAGTGGTCGAAACCGCCATCGAAGCTGGAAACCTGCACATGGGCTGCGGTGGACAGCAGCCGGTCGCGGATCTCCTTCTGGAAGCCGTTCATCACCGACAGCACGACGATCAGCGCCCAGACGCCGACCACCATGCCGACCATGGATGTGATCGAAATGAACGAAATGAAGTGGTTGCGCCGTTTCGCCCGCGTGTAGCGCAGGCCGACGAGGTACTCGTAGGGAAGCAAGGAAGGGCCGTCGGTCGAGGATGCGGGATTCTGCCAGACCGGCCGCGCTCCTGTCCCGACCGGCACGCCCGTGCACGGCTCACGACACGATCTGCGACGGGCCGCGTGCTAGGCTCGACCCTCCGCCCCGATATCGCAATGCCCCACCTTCGATTGCTCGTTCCGGACCTGTTGTGGCCGGATCCGGCGGACGACCGCCCTTACCACGACCTCACGCTGCCGCATCTGCAACGGCTCGCCGGCCGCGCCATGATCGCGCCGGAACCCGCATCGACCGCGACGGAATGGCTCGGCCGGCACCTCGGCCTCGACCCGGCGCGCGAATGGCCCCACGCCGCCTGGACATTGCTCGGGATGGGGCGGGATCCCGGCCGGCGATCGTGGATCCGCGCCGACCCGGTGCAGTTGCAGCCGCGCGGCACGCAGTTGTTCCTGACCCGGGTCGACGACCTGTCGATGGACGAAGCGGTCGCCCTGACCACGACCCTGAACCGCCATTTCGCGGAAGACCGGATCCGCTTCGAACCGCTGACGCCCGATGTCTGGATCGCCGAACCGGAAGCCGCCGTCGATCTGCGCACGGCGCCGGTCGATTTCGTCCACGGGCGCAGCATCGACACGCTGCTGCCGCGCGGTCCCGATGCTGCCTTCTGGGCCCAGCGGGTCAACGACGCGCAGATGCTGCTGCACGACCATCCGGTCAACGCGACCCGTGAGGCCTCGGGCCGGTCCGTGGTCAACAGCGTGTGGCCGTGGGGGGCGGGTCGGCTGGAAGCGCCGGCTCCTGCACCGACGCTGCGGGTTCATGCCGCCGATCTCGCGCTTCAGGGACTGGCGGGCGCGGCGGGCGGCGCCGTGAAGCCCGTCCCTTCCCGATTCGACGATCTGGATCTTTCGGACAAGGCCGGACAGGTCATCGTCGTGCTCGACGCACCGGCCAAGGCGCTGGCCCGTGGCGATGCCGCGGCGTGGACGGCAGCCCTGCTCGACCTCGATCGCGACTGGATCGGACCAGCGTGGGCCGCGTTGTCGCGGGGCACGCTGGATCCGTTCGGCATCACGGCGTTGCCGGGACGGAGCGGATTCGCGGCGACGGTACGCCGTCGCGATCGGTGGCGGTTCTGGCGTGGGCCCGGATCGGTGGCCGACCTGCGGCCGTCAGTGGGTCGTTGATCCGACCCGCAACCCGGCAGTCAGCGCCGCCAGTTCATCGGCGAGGGTTTCGAGGCGCTGCACGGTCCCGTGGCTGCGGGTCGCAGCGGCGCTGTTGGCGTCCGCCATGGTCGCGATCCGTTCCACGTGACGGGCGATTTCACCGGCCGCGGTGTTCTGCTCCTGCATCGCGTTGGTGATTTCCGTCGACTTGACCCGGGATTCGTCGGCGGCACCGAGTATGTCCGCCAACGCCTTCGCGGCGTCACGGGCCAGTGCGACGCCGCCATCGACCCGTGCCGTGCTGCTTTCGATGCCGCTCACGGCGCTGCGCGTGTCCTTCTGGATCGCCTCGATCATCGTACCGATCTCCACCGTCGACGCGCCGGTCCGCTCTGCCAGCTTGCGAACCTCATCGGCCACCACCGCGAAGCCACGACCCTGTTCACCCGCTCGCGCCGCTTCGATGGCGGCATTCAACGCCAGCAGGTTGGTCTGGTCGGCGATGTCCTTGATCACGCGCACGACCTGGCTGATCTCTTCGGAACGCGCACTGAGGCCACCGATCGCGCCCGCCGCGCTGCGCACGTCGTCGGCGATGGTCGCGATCTCGTCGGCAGTCCGGCGGGCGGTCTGTTCGCCGTCCACCGCGAGCGTCGCAGTGCGCTGCGACAGCCGCTGCGAATCCTGCGCGTTGCTGCCCA
>JAHCKV010000528.1 GCA_026125595.1 Burkholderiales bacterium
CCGCCCGACAATGCATCGATACCGGCGCCGCCTTCCAGCCGATCGTCGCCGCCCATGCCGCGCAGATCGTCGCTTCCGCCGAAACCGAGCAGCACGTCACCGGCCTCCATGCCGTTGAAGAACTGCCCGTTGTCGTCGCCCAGCACCCGGACCGGCGTGGTCCCCGGGCCCCATTGTTCCGGCGGGGCATCCCACCGGACGCTGACGACCGGATCTTGCGTGGCGGCGCCGTCGTTGAGCCGGATACCGAAATCGCCGTCCTCGAACGTCTCGAGCACGACATGCAGCTGATCGTTCCAATGCAGCGTGAGCGAGGAACTGCGAGTGAAAGTCAATGATCCGTCGGCCGCGATCCACAGGTTGTCACCGGCTTTCATGCCGGATAGCTTGCCGTTGTAGAGCTCGGTGCCGTCGGTATCGACCAGGATCAGGACGTCGTGACCGACACTGTCCGCGATGGTGTCGGAGCCACCATCCAGCCGGATGACATAAGTGTCGTTGCCGGCACCGCCTTCGAGCCGGTCTTCGCCCACACCGCCTTCCAGGTAGTCGTGGCCGGCGCCACCCACGAGCCGGTCGTTGCCGTCGCCGCCGTACAGCCAGTCTGCGCCGTCCTCACCTTCGAGACGGTCATCCCCCGCGCCGCCGTACAACGTATCTGCACCCCAGCCACCCCAGAGCGTGTCGTTGCCGTCGTTGCCTTCGATGTAGTCCTGAAGCGCCAGCCCGCGGATCTCGTCGTTACCGCTGCGGCCGTACAGGAAATCGTCGCTCGACCCACCGGAAATCTGATCGGCGCCATCGGTGCCGAACACGAGATGCACCGCCGGCACGTCGGCGCCTTGCCCGCCACCGCTATCGCGCGTGAGCAGCGCATCCCACTCGGTAGCCATGTCGACGAGCTTCCACGACCACGGATTCGGACTCTTGCCGGTCAACTGGTTGTCGATGTTGAGCTGCAGCGCGTTGCTCAGCAGGAACGCGCGGTGTTCGAGGTATTGCGTCGAGAATCGGTCCGCCGCGTAGGCGACCGCATCGGCGAACGGATTTCCGACCACGGCGAACGGCGTCATCTGGTCGAGCGCATACCGATAGGCGAGACCCCGGGCGGTGTCTTCCCGCGCGATGTCCAATATTTCCGATGCGCCGGGTACCTTGGCCGTCACGTATGCCCGCTCGGCACGGGTGACGTAGGCCGACAGACCCGAATCACCGACCCACAACATTTCGGCGATCGGCTCGATCGTGACGACAACATCGGCGAGCGACGACGATATGTCTTCAACAAGTCTGTGAACGGCACTACGGTCTTCCAGGTTCGCGAATCCGTCCGGCTGGGAGTCAATCGGGATCTTCACGAACTCTCCGATCGGGAAAGCGCGTTGCAGTGCATTCAGCGCCTGCTCCAGCGAATCGCGTTCGGCTTTCGCGCCGCCCAGCAACGACGACCGACTGCTTTCGTTCGATGCGGCGGCGAGAATCGTGTCGATCTTTCTCTGCGTCAACTTTGGATCCAGCGTCGCGAACAGATCGGACACCACCAGCGAATCTTCCAGCAGCGACAGGCTGTGGGTCCGCATGAAATCCCACTCCAGGTCACCTGCACCCCCTGCGCCGAAGATGTCGCCGTAGATCAGCGGTTGGTCTTCGATGAAGACGCGTACCCAGCGATCGCGGCTGGGCAGAACGCCCGACAGCGACACCATGGTGTCATCGTTGTGAGTCGAAAGGCCGTAGATGTAGGTGATCTTCTCGTTCACCAGCGGATCGATCGCGATCTCGCCACCGATGGATGCACCCAGCAATCCGCTCGAATGGGGGCCGAGCACATGCATCGCCCATTGGTGTCGGCCGGTTTGGTAGACGTTCTGCGAAGCAACCGACCAGGGGTCTCCTTCAGCGAGCGCCCGCGACTTCAGCGAGATGCCGAAGGCGTCGGTCGGTTCCGGAACAATGATGCCGGCAGGTTGCGCATTCGGATCGTCGATCAGGGCGGCGTACGCAGCAATCAACTGCTGCAGCGACAGCCCTCCTTTCGGCGCACCGCGCCCGGCCCCGTTGAAGATGATCGTCTCGCCGACCTCGGTCGGATGCAATTCGGTGAACACCTGCGCCAGATGCCCCCCCAACGAGTAGCCCGTCACGTCGACCTGTGGGACCTCATGCAGAAGCCCGCCCGGTGCCTTCAGCTCCGCATACCACCGTTCCATCGCGACGATCTGTGCGTAGGAAAGACCGCGGTGCGCCAGATCGGCATCCGCGCCGTGGCCGAACGCAGCGGTCCAGACGTCGCGCTCGCGGTCTCCGCCGTAGGCCTGGGTCGCGAACTCGGTGCTGCGGAACGACAACGTATAGCGCTCGTCGGTGGAGACGGTCAGCGTCCCCGAGAATCCGGCAGCGTCGTTGACCATCTGCATGAGAATCGTTTCTCGATCCGTTGTCAGGAACTGTTCAATCGCCGCTTCCGTCATCCGGGTGGCCCCCGGCAACTTGTCGGTCTCCGGCGTTGCGCCGGCGTACAGGCTGCCGGGAGCGATCAGCAGATTGGGTTGCAACACCCCGTTGACGAGCACCATCTCGGAGAGGTTGTTGTTGCCGGCCGCCAGGTCCAAACGAAGTTGGCTTTCGTCCTGCAGTGACGCTGCTCTGATGTAGCTATCGGCAGATATCTGGCGACGCAACGCGCGAAGCAGCGTCGAATAGGGAACGCTCGACATGGTTCAATCCTCGTAGGGGTTGCCGATGGGCTTGACGACCTTGGTCAAGAACCAGCTCGTGAAATCGCCGCTCTTGCT
>JAHCKV010000529.1 GCA_026125595.1 Burkholderiales bacterium
GGGGTCGCCACCAGAATGTCGCAACCGCGGGCCAGTGCCTCGACCTGGGGCGTCATGCCGACGCCGCCATAGAGCAGCGTGGAGGTCAGGGGCAGATATTTGCCGTAGGTCCGGATGCTTTCTTCGACCTGCCCGGCCAATTCGCGGGTAGGCGTCAGCACCAGTGCACGGGGTGGCCGGGGGCCGGTCGGGGCTTCCGCGGCCAGCAGTTGCAGCATCGGCAGCGTGAATCCTGCCGTCTTGCCCGTCCCGGTCTGGGCGCCAGCCAAGACATCCCGCCCCTGCAGCACGACGGGAATGGCCTGCACCTGGACAGGCGTGGGATCGGTATAGCCTTCTTCGGAAACCGCGCGAACGACCTCGGCACACAGGCCGAGTCCAGCGAACGACTCACTCAAGCAACTCTCCCGGGGTCGGCCTGCCGGGGCATGGGCCCGCGGAACCGGTTCAGACAGACGACGCTACGGGTGGAAGGAAATCGGGGCAGCAGAGGAGCTGACGCGACGGGACTAGGCCGCAACCGGATGACGCGGCAGACTTCCCTGGGCGCGAATATACGCTCTTCGGCGCGGGAGAACACCCTTTCATCCGAATTCTTCGAATGATTTTCCGCGGCGCCGGCCGATCAGAGCAGCGCCTCGATCGGGGCCGCCAGGCTTGCCGGGGTGTCCGCGGAGGCATACCGGGCCACGACGCGGCCCTGCCGGTCCACCAGGAATTTCGTGAAGTTCCAGGGAATTTCCGTACGACCATCCGCCTCGGGTGCCGCGGCGCGCAGGTACCGATAGAGCGGCGCGGCGCCGGCTCCGTTCACGTCGATCTTGGCCGCCATCGGAAACGTCACGTCGTAGCTGGTCGAACAGAACACCGCGATCTCGTCCGCCGAACCCGGCTCCTGCGCACCGAACTGGTTGCACGGAAAGCCCAGCACCACCAGTCCCCGCGGTCCGTACGTCTGCCACAACCGCTCGAGCCCCTGATACTGCGGCGTGAACCCGCAACGACTGGCCGTGTTGACGATCAACAGCGGGCGGCCGACGTACTGCGACAGCGGCATCGGGCCGCCATCCAGTGCGCTAACAGAAAACTCATGCACGTTCGATGCATTCATCGTGATTCCTCGAATCGCTGAAATTGAAAACCGATGGCGCGCGATGGGTGGACGCAGCCGCCTACAATCATCGTCTCCTCCGCCGTCCCCGATCCTACCGTCGCCATGCCCGACCCGAAACCGCAGTCCGACGCCATCGCCATCCATGGCGCCCGGCAGAACAACCTGAAGAACCTGTCGCTCGAAATCCCCACCCACGAACTGGTCGTCGTGACCGGCGTCTCCGGCTCGGGAAAATCGTCCCTCGTCTTCGACACGCTGTACGCCGAAGGTCAGCGCCGTTACGTCGAAACCTTCTCGCCGTACGCACGACAGTTCCTCGACCGCATGGACAAGCCGCAGGTCGACCGCATCGACGGCATCCCGCCGGCCATCGCGATCGACCAGACCAACCCGGTGCGCACGTCGCGTTCCACGGTCGGCACCATGACGGAACTGAACGATCACCTGAAGCTGCTGTACGCCCGCGCCGCGCAGCTGCATTGCCGCCATTGCGGACAGCCGGTGAAACGCGACACGCCGGATTCGATCGTGCACGACCTGGAAACCCGCAGTCGCGATGCCGGCGACCCGCGATTGATCATCACGTTTCCGGTGCCGGTGCCGAAAAACTTCTCCGAAGCCGAAGTGCTGAAACTGCTCGAAGCCCAGGGCTATACCCGGATTCACGCGCGGACCGACGATCACGTCGACGTGATCCAGGATCGCTTCCGCTTCTCGAACGCCGAACGGTCCCGCGTCGCCGAAGCACTCGAGGCCGCGCTGCGCATCGGCAACGGCCGCGTGTCGATCCATCCGATGCCCGACGACGCGACCGGCGAGACGGCACCGAGCGCACCGACGTGGCGCTATTCCACCGATCTGCACTGCCCCGATTGCGATCTGCACTACCAGGAGCCGACGCCGTCGCGCTTCTCGTTCAATTCGCCGATCGGCGCCTGCGACACGTGCCGCGGATTCGGCCGCGTGATCGGCATCGATTTCGGTCTCGTCATTCCGGACGAGACGAAGACACTCGGTGGCGGGGCAATCAAACCGTGGCAGACCCAGAGCTTCAAGGAGTGCCAGGACGATCTCGTCAAGTACGCGAACAAGCGCGACGTCCCGCTCGACGTGCCGTGGAAGGATCTGTCGGCCGAGCATCGTCACTGGGTGCTCGAAGGCGAACCGGAATGGAAGAGCTGGGACAAATCCTGGCCCGGCACGTGGTACGGCGTGCGGCACTTCTTCGCGTGGCTCGAAAGCAAGGCGTACAAGATGCACATCCGCGTGCTGCTGTCGCGCTATCGCGCGTACACGCCGTGTGAAACCTGCGGCGGCGCGCGCCTGAAAACCGATTCGCTGCTGTGGCGCCTGGGCACCAAGACCGGTGCCGATGCAGTGCTGCCGCCGGCGCAACGCTTCATGCCGCGCGGCGTCGACTGGACGCCGGACGTGCTGCAATCGTTGCCCGGCCTCGCCGTGCACGACCTGATGCTGCTGCCCGCCGAACGCGTGAAGACTTTCTTCGCGCAGCTGGAACTGCCCGGCGGGCTCGACGATGCCGCCGACTTGCTGCTGACCGAAATCCGTTCGCGCGTGAGCTACCTGAACGAAGTCGGCCTGGGTTATCTCACGCTCGACCGGCAATCGCGCACGCTGTCCGGCGGCGAAGTGCAGCGCATCAACCTCACCACCGCGCTC
>JAHCKV010000053.1 GCA_026125595.1 Burkholderiales bacterium
TTCGACTGAGGACGCGCCGCGTGCCGCATCCACCGTTGTTGCCGGGTCAGGTGGACGCGCCGCATCGCCGGCTGATGCTCGGCGATTTCATGCTGGAGAGCGGCGCAGTCATCCACGATTTCGAACTGTCGTACGTCACCCATGGCACGCTCGCGGCGGACGGCGGCAATGCGGTGCTGATGACGATCTCGTTGTCCGGCAACCACCATCGGCTCGATTGCCTGATCGGTCCGGGCCTGGCGCTCGATCCGGCCCGGTGGTTCGTGATCTGCGTCGACCCGATCGGCAACGGCTTGACCACATCGCCGAGCACGTCGGCGCGGCAGCGGGGCATGGCGTTTCCACGATTTCAGCTGCGCGACATGGTGGAATCGCAGCGTCGATTGCTCGACCACCTCGGCATCGATCGGCTGGCGGCCATCGTCGGTGCGTCGATGGGCGGCATGCAGGCATTGCAATGGGGCGTGAGTCATCCCGATCGCATGGATGCCATCGTTGCCATGACGCCGATGGCGAAGACCGCGCCGTGGGCGGTTGCCGTCGTCGAGACCGCGCGGCTCGCGCTGATGGCCGATCCGGCGTGGGACGGCAGCCGTTTCACCGGGTATCCCGGGCGCGGTTGGCGCGCCTGGAGCGGCGTGATGAGTGTGCTCGCAGGCCGGACGCCCGAGGCACTGACCGAACGCTACTCCGAACCCGCGGCCGTGATCGCCTGGATCGACCAACTCGCGGAGGATCGTCGCCGAGGCGGCTTCGACGCGACCGATTGGTTGTACCAGAGCTGGGCGTACCAGGATCACGACGTGGGAGCGACGCCCGGGTTCGGCGGCGACACGGCGGCAGCACTGCATGGCATCCGTGCTCGCACCCTGGTGATGACACCGCCGCTCGATCTGTTCAATCCGTCGCAAGCCGGAGAAGACGCGGCGGCGAAGATTCCCGGTGCGCTGCACGCTACCATCCCATCGGTGCAGGGGCATCAGGCGGCGAGCAGCCTCTCGGCAGCGGATGCGGCGTTTCTCAACCACAGCATCGGAACGTTTCTCGACGGATGAGTTTTCCGCATTCCCCTTGGCCTCGTGAAACGCGCGAGGCGCAGGCAAGGACGTCGCGCCGATCCGGTTCAGACCGGTGATCTGCCAGGCTGGCTGCTCCGCCCCTGCAGAAGAATAGCGGCATCTCGGTATGCTCTAGGCCAGAGGAACGGCCAGTGAGGGCGACGGATGGGGGAGTGGTGTTGGATTGCAAGACGCGACCCCGGATTTTCCGACCCCGGATTTTCGGTTTTTCTGGCTTTCGTTCGACCGTCTCGATGGTTGTCATGAACAACAGAAACATCAATGAGGAATCAATGAGGAGCGCCAGGGTTCATGTCTAGAGAATTCTCATTCATTTCGACAAGAATCTTGCGGATTCTCATTTTTCTATGTGTTGGAACAATTGCCGTTTTCGCTTTCCTGGTGCCAACGTCGTTGCAAAAAGATGGCTGGTTGGTCTTTCTGCATTCAGTATCGAGGGAAGTAGGAATGGCCATAGCTGTCGCAGGCACGAGAGAGTACGCCGTTGTCATAGCGATCGTGATCATCATTTCCATAGTTCTTGCGTGGATAGTCGGGATGACGTTCATGTTCGTGCGGATTGATATGGAAACTCTGAAAGAAGTGGAGCCATGGAAAAGCAATCGAGATGCGGCCTACGGCATGGCTCTGATATTCGTTCTCGTCTTTACCCCGTTGATCCCATCGGAATTCCTGGAGTCGTTGCCATCCGCGAACTTTAAGGGGGCAGTTCTAGAAAACAGAGTTGGAATAGCATTGTTCGGAATGTCGTTCTTTTGTTTGTACATGAGTAGTTTGCTTTACATCGTCTGGTGCATTCGAAAATACGTCAGGAGAAAGATCCAATGAATGTGACATCGCCTGGCATCAGCAGTGTTTTGCAATATCAAGCTATTGGGGTCACAGGCTATTGAGGCAGGTCTCGAATCGTGCATTCACCGCTCGATACTGTGAGGCGGTGCTCGTTCCGATACGGGTTTCGGGCGACGATCGTCAGGCATCGGCCCGCCGATCCACCGCCGATGCGGACCGCATCGAAGACGTGACCATCCGCTCGATTGCAGCGAGCTGACTAGCCGTTCACGGTCCGCGGGCCGGGAACGGCTTGCGGTGCTTCCGTTACCGACAGCGCTTCGGCGAACCGGCCGGTAGCCGCGCGGGCGCGGGCGCTGGTGGCGTTGATGGTCTCGTGCACAAAGTGCAGTTTGCCGACGGCGCTGGGGGGCAGTACGAACGGATAGCTGTCCGGCAGTCCCATGCCGCGGTTGAATTCGTTGAGCATCAACGTCAGCGGCACCCAGTTCGCGAGCATGCGATCGAAGGTTTCCGGCAGTCCGGTCGAATCCGGCTCCTGCACGGTATCGACGGGATACAGGCTCACGCCATGGGCACTCGCGGTCTCGAGCGTATCCACCAGGTGCAGATAGTGGGCCCAGGTCTCGGCCCAGTCTTCCCACGGGTGGGCGCTGGCGTAGGCGCTGATGAAGGTCTGCGGCCAGTCGGCCGGCGCGCCTTCCAGATAGTGGCGGTCCAGCGCGGCGCCGTAGTCCTGACGCTCGTCGCCGAAGGTCTCGCGGAAAGCGTCCAGCCGGTCGGAGTCGCGGATCAGGCGATCCCAGTAGTAGTGGCCGATCTCGTGACGGAAGTGACCGAGCAGCGTGCGATAGGGTTCGTGCAGCGCCGCGCGACGTCGCGCCCGTTCGGCGTCGTCGGCTTCGGACAGGCTGATGGTGATGACGCCGCTGTCGTGCCCGGTCATCACCCACGGGCACCCGGGATGCTCCGCGAGAAAATGGAACGAGACGCCCTGCTCCGGATCGTCATGTCCGCTGATGATCGGCAGCCCCAGCGTCATCAGCGTGTGCAGCATCCGGCGCTTGCCGACTTCCATCCGATACCAGTGTTCGCGGTTCTCGGGCTCCGACAGGTCCGGCACCGTGTCCGTCAGACGGCAGGACAGGCACAGCTCGTGGGGCTCCGCGTCCGGCACCAGGAAGTTGCAGACGTTGTATTCGACGGAGTTGCGGCACAACCGGTAGAAGCGTTGGGCCGGTTGCGGCCCGGTGATGCGCCAGCGCTGTTCATCGACGGGTTCGATCGCGACCATCCGGCGCAGGTCGGTCGCGAAACCGAGCGCATGGCCGCAATGGACGCACCGGACATTCTCGAAATAGACGGAATGCCGGCAATGGTTGCAATGAAACGTCTGCATGGAACGGGCTCCGGGAACATTCCGGGCCACCCGGGTCGGCTTCGGATCAGGCTGACTCGGCGGCGGGTGCGCCCATCGTAGTCTGGATGGGTCTGCCGCTGGAAGGTTCAATGACCGGCGTCAGCGACCGCATGATCGCCGGCCCGAAGATGGTCGCGAATGCGACGTCCTTGCAATCGTGCCCCGTGCCGACCCGGACCAGACGCTCAACGGGCGCCAGGCCGGTTGGGTCGAACCGCATCCAGCGGCCGCCGAGCCATGCTTCGAAGATCGCATGGAAGTCCGGTGGCGGGTCGTCGAACTTCACGTACCCGACGACCAGTCGGGCCGGGATGTTCAGTGCGCGGCAGAAGGTGATCGCCAGATGCGCGAAATCGCGGCAGACCCCGACGCGGCTCACGAACACATCGAGGGCCGAGGTCGTCGGCGTCGACGTTCCGACCCGATACTCGATGTTGTTGCGAACCCATTCGGTGATCGCGGCGACGCGGCTGTAGCCGGGTGCGACGCGCCCGAACAGATCGAGGGCCGCGTGCATCAGCCGGTCGGACTCGCAGTAACGCGTCGGGATCAGATAGCTGAGTACTTCGTCCGGCAAGGCTTCCACCGGCGATTCACCGGCCGACTCGTCGTGCGGTTCGCACAGCACGCGGACCGTGGCGCGATATCGGATCGTCAACGGACCGGGGGCGACGCTGAAGCGCAGAAACACGTTGCCGGTGACCTGATCGAAATGCAGCCGACTCGCCACTTCGGGGACGAGCACCAGCGATTCGCCGAGGATCTCCTGATCCCACGTACGGGCGCTGTGGATGTGCAGCCGGAAATGGGCCGGCGCAGGAACGTCATAGGCGATGTGGCAATCCACATCGAACGGTCGCGGTTCTGCGTTGCACAGGGGAGTCTGCTGCACGGGAGTCTCTTCGGGGAATCGGATTGGCCGCAGATTAGGACTGCAGCCGGCAGCGGACCATCGGATCGCTGCTACTTCCCCTGTAGGACGAACGCGGAGGCCATCGGCGGCGGTGCCGCATCCGAACGTGGCACGCGATCATGCCGGCGGCGCCAGCGGTCGGGGCGGATCGGTGCCGGATCCTGCCAAAGGCCGATGCGGGCCGCGCGGGCTTCCGCTTCGGCCGCCTGGAACAGTGGTCGCGAGGCGCCGCGGGTGTACGTCCACGCATGGCCCAGGCGCACCAGTTCCAGATTCACCGGCAACCCGTCGCGCGATCGTTCGATCAGCGCGAGCGTCCGGCCGTATTTGTCGCGACCTCGGGTGCGCACCGTCACCGTTTCCGCGCGCACCAGACCCTGCAGCGCGCGCCGCGACTCGCGGCCGCCGGGCTGATCCATCTCCGGCGCGTCGATGTTGATGAGCCGGATCGTGTGGCTGCGCGTCCCGCTGCGTACCACCACGGTGTCGCCGTCGGACACATGGCTGACGCGGCCCTGGAACGTCGCCGCGCAGGCCGCCGCCGACATCCACAGCAGCAGCGCCGCGAGTCGTCTCATTCGGGCGATTCGGGAACCGGTTCCGGCACTTCGAAGACCTGCCGCAGATACGCGACATACGACGGGTCGTAGTCCATGGTCTTCTCCGGCGTGTCGCTGATCTTCGCGACCGGCTGGCCGTTGCAGCGGGTCATCTTGATGACCATCTGCAGCGCTTCGTGCCCGACGTCATTGGTCAGGTTGGTGCCGAGTCCGAACGCCGGCTTGCAGCGGCCCTTGAAGCGCTCGTAGAGATCTACGCAGAGCGGCACGTTCAGGCTGTCGCTGAACACGAAGGTCTTGGTGCGCGGGTCGACGCGCATCCGCTTGTAGTGCGCGATCATCTTCTCGCCCCATTCGAACGGATCGCCGGAATCGTGCCGGACGCCGTCGAACAGCTTGCAGAAGAACAGATCGAAATCGCGCAGGAACGCATCCATGCCGCAGACGTCGGTCAGTGCGATCCCGAGGTCGCCGCGGTACTCCTCGGCCCACTTGTCGAACGCGAAGCGTTGAGAATCCCGCAGCCGTGGCCCGACGGCCTGGCACGCCTGCAGGTATTCGTGGGCCATCGTGCCGAGCGGAATCATGCCGTGCTTGCGCGCGAAGTGAACGTTGCTGGTGCCGGTGACGCGGTCGGGGATCTCGCGCTGCAGCGTCGCGATGATGTCGTCCTGCCATTCCGCGGAAAACCGGCGGCGGGTACCGAAATCGGAGATCCGGAACTCCGCATCTGGATGATTGCGCACCAGTGCGAGCTTCTCGCGCAGTCGCTGCTTGCCTTCCGCGTGGTCCGGCTGCGGATGGCAGTTGCGGAAGTACACCTCGCTGATGATCGACAGCACGGGCACTTCGAACAGGATCGTGTGCAGCCACGGGCCGCGGATCGTCACGTCGATGCCCCCAGGCATCTCGGGGGCGGCCCTGATCTCGATGAAGCCGGCGTCCAGCTGGAACAGCCGCAGCAGATCGACGTAGTCGCTCTTCAGGTAGCGCAAGCCGCGCAGGTACTGCAGCTCGTCCGGCGTGAAGCGCAGGCTGCAGAGGTGTTCGACCTCGGCCTGGATCTGCGGCAGCAGCGGTGCCAGATCGGCGAACCGGCTGCGGCACTTGAACCGGTACTCGACCTGGGCGCCGGGAAACTGATGCAGCACCACCTGCATCATCGTGAACTTGTAGAGATCGGTGTCGAGCAGGGACTGGATGATCATGGGCGGGTGGGCCATGGCGAAGGGCCGCATTGTCACCGAAAACGGCGTGCCGCGAATCCGCCCGGTGCGAACGGTCGCGGCCTCCACATGGAGGGCTTCATCGACCGGAACGTCGGTCGCATCGGATCGATTCTCGGCACCGGGATGGTCCGCATCGAGAGGATCGATCCCCGGACCCGGGAGAAGTCCTGCGTCGCGGATCCGCTTCACCCGAAAGGCCAGGCATTTATAGGTATTTTCCTAAAGCTTGGGGCGGAGGGGTCGTAACGGTGGGCGAGGGGTTCCGATTGGCCGTGTCGTCTGTATTCCGACGACATTCCCGTTGAAATCCTGGCCATAGCTTCTTTTCTCCCTCATGTACGGATACGACAATGCGCGCTCTCACGCTGTGGGTTGCTCTGGTGTTCGGCTGTATCAACACGGTTCGCGCATTCGATTTCGATGCGACGTTTCCGGTGACCGGGTATTCGGGCAACTTGATCTGGAACTATCCGGGCTCGAACACCGACATGTACCTCGCGCCGGACTACAACACGGCGCAGTACCACACGCTCTACAACGCGCAGTCGTTCGTGCCGACCGCCTTCGGCGACGCGACGACGGTCACGTCGGCTCCGGTCGCCGACTACAGCCAGTTCACCGTGGCACTTCGGGGCGCCGGTACGTACGGCTTCTCGGTGCTGGAGCCCGGGACCGTGGCGGGACAGTCGCCGACGAACTACGACCTGATGTCGATTCTCTATGTGTCCCCGACATCGCGTACGCCGTTCGATCCGAACCAGCCGTACGCGAATCTCGTCGGACTCAGCGACGATGATCACCTTCATTCGGCCAACCCCTATACGCTGTTCTATATCAACGAAGACGCAACAGCGTGCGTGACGATGACCCTGGTGTACTTCAGCTGGGCGGGCGTTCAGAACTCGGTCGCGAACATCCGGGCCTCCGGTCCCGGGACCATTGCGTCGAATTGCGACGCGCTCGGGATCATCGACGCGACCACGGCGCAGGGCAACTTGCCGGCGCGGGGTGCCGCCAACGTCATCGAAGCCAGCCCGGCCTTGCTCGATTTGTTCAGCGGACTGTCCACGGATCAGGAGCGTTCGAACGCCGTTTCACAGACGCTGCCGCTGCTGACGGGCGGTTCGATGGTGGCCACGACATCGGGTCTGACGGGGATCAACCGGGTCATCCAGGCCCGGATCGAAGGAAACCGGGGGCTGTCGGCCGGCGAGAGCTTTTACGGCGATCGACACATGTGGGTGAAGCCGTTCGGTTCTTGGGCGCGTCAGGACGATCGCGATGCCGTCCCCGGTTTCAAGGCGAACACCACGGGACTGGCGCTCGGAATCGACGGTACCGTTTCCGAACGGTGGCGTCTCGGCGGTGCGTTCGCGTATGCCCGGGGCGACATCAACGGCAACTCGGTGGTGGCGCCGCAAGCGGCGCCATCGTCGACCTGTATGTGTTGATCGGCTATGGCAGCTACAGCATCGACGACAGGACCGATCTCAACTTTCAAGTGGACGTGGGCCAGAACAAGAACGCCGGGACACGGGGGATCGGCTTCACATCGAGCGCCGCATCGTCGTCGTACGACAGCTATACGGCCCATCTGGGCGTGGGTCTGGGACGCACCTACTCCATGACGCCGAAGACGAACTTCACGCCATCGATTCGTGCCGACTACACGGTGATCAAGGATGAGGCCTACTCCGAGACCGGTGCCGGATCTCTCAATCTCAGCGTCGACAGCCGCAAGTTCGATCAACTGATTCTCGGCACCGACGCGCGGTTCACGCACTATCTCAGCGATCGATGGACCGCCAGCGCCAACGTCGGTGTCGGGTACGACACGATGAACAGCCAGGCGGCGATCACCGCGACGTTCGCCGGCGCGCCCGGTGCCTCGTTCGTCACCTACGGCCTCGATCAGAGCCCCTGGCTGGGGCGGGGTGGCTGCGGTGTCACCTACAAGATCAAGACATCGGTGGAGCTGACCGGCCGCTATGACGCGGAGGTCCGCGAGGGATTCACGAACCAGACGGCATCGGTGAAGCTGCGCTGGCTGATCTGAGTCGCGTGCGGGGAGATTCCAGATCGAGCAGCCTGCCCGGCCGAGAGGTCGCGCCGATGCTGCTCGCGACGGTGCTCGTGCTGCTCGCGGCCTGCGTGACGGTTCCGTCACCGGTCGAACGGCGTGCCCATGCCGATACGCTGGCGGCTGCCCGGAACTGGGTGCCGCTGCCACTGGTGGCTTCGGGGTTTCCGCTGCGGGCCTACGCGCCGGATGGTCCGATGTCCTCGGCAACTCTGACGGTGTATGTGGAAGGCGACGGCGCGGCATGGGTCAGCCCGGATCAGGCATCCGATGATCCCACGCCCGTCGATCCTATCGGACTTCGCCTTGCGCTGGCCCACCCCGACGGCGCCGCCGCGTATCTCGGACGGCCCTGCCAATACCTCGACGCGGATGCACCACGGTGTACCCAACGGTATTGGACCGAGATGCGCTATGCCCCGGAAGTGATCGCTGCGGTCGACACCGCCGTCGAATCGATGAAGTCACGCTTTCAAGCGAAACGGCTGATCCTGGTGGGTTATTCCGGCGGCGGCACGGTCGCGGCACTGGTGGCCGCCCGGAGAGCGGACGTCGACCAGCTCGTGACCGTGGCGGCCAATCTCGACCATGCCCGTTGGACGGCGCTACATCACGTCACGCCTCTGGCCGGTTCGCTGAACGCGGCCGACTTCGCCGACCGGCTGCGGATGATTCCGCAGTGGCATTTCGTCGGGGGGCGCGACCGGGTCGTCGAACCCGCCGTCGCCCGGTCCTATGCCGGTCGCTTCGCTGCCGACGAGCAGCCAGTGATCATCGTGGAGCCCGTCTACGATCACCGGTGTTGCTGGGTCGAGAACTGGCCGCGATTGTGGCGAGAGGGCCCGGGACTGTCGAAAAGCCCGTAGACGGCGCCGCCACCCGCGTCGGCAATCGACGATGGGGCTCGCGCTGGCAGGACTGTGGCGGAAACCCGGTGCGGGGCGCGAGAACTCTCGACGCCCCATCCCCCACGGCTTCAAGCGGCCGTCGGATAGCAGGCCGGCCCGATCGGCTCGAAGCTCTTGTAGGTCAGGATGAACTCCTGGTGCCCAAGCGCTTCCGACTTGGTCTGCTCGCCGTTGGCCACCCGCAGGATCAGGTCGTAGATCTCGCGGCCGACTTCGTCGAGCGTCGCGCGACCTTCGAGAATGCGACCCGCGTCCACATCCATATCGTCCGACATGCGCTTGTACGTGTCCGGATTCGCACAGACCTTGATGACCGGTGCGATGGCGGAACCGACCACCGAGCCGCGGCCGGTCGAGAACAGGCTCAGGTGGCTGCCGCACGCCATCAGCTCGGCGATCTCGGCGTTGTCGCTGATGTTGGGGAAACCGAAGCGCGGTTCGCCGTCGGGCACCACGTCCAGCAGATAGAGACCGCCCTTGATCGGAACATCCCCCGGCTTGATGATGCCGGAGATCGTCGACTGCCCCGATTTCGCGTACGCGCCGAGGGATTTCTCTTCGATGGTCGTCAGACCGCCGTCGGCATTGCCGGGTCCGATGCTGGCGTGGCCGTAGGTGGCGTAGTAGCGCGCGGCCTTGGCGACCGTCTTGACGATCTCCTCGCCCAGGACCGGGTTCTCGGCGCGCCGCGCCATCCAGTGCTCCATCCCGATCAGCTCGCCGGTCTCCTCGAAGATGCACGTGGCGTTCTGCTCCACCAGGAAGTCGAACGCGCGACCCATCGCCGGGTTGGCGGTCAGGCCGCTGGTGGCGTCGGAACCGCCGCAGATGGTGCCGACGATCAATTCGTCGACGCGCATGGTCGCGCGCGGCGTGTCGGCCAGTTGCTGCAGGGTCTGCGCGATCCAGGCCTTGCCTTCGGCGATGGTCTTGCGCGTGCCGCCGGTGCTCTGGATCTCGATCAGCTTCACCGGCCGGCCGGACTGGCGGATGGTGTCCTGCAGCTTGCCCTTGTTGAAGCCCTCGCACCCCAGCGACACCAGCAGAACGCCGCCCACGTTGGGATGGGTGCACAGCCGCTCCATCATCCGGTGCGAATACACGTTCGGGAAACAGCCGGGAAAGCCGATCAGATGCACGCCCTGGTCGCGGAACTCGTAGTAGATCTCGCGCGACACGTGATGGGCGCATTCGACCAGGTACGCCACCACCAGGGTATTGCGGATGCCCTTGCTTCCGTCGGCACGCAGGTAGGCGTTGATCATGTCAGTGTCCGTTCTGGAAGAATTCGTGTCCCTCATCGAGGGTGAAGGTCGGGATGTAATCGCTGGTGATGTTGTGGATGTGCATGGAATCACCCGGCGCGATGTCCGCGGTGGCGACGCCGATCGGTGCGCCGTACTTGATGATGGTCTCGCCGCTGCCGACAGGCTTGAACGCGAACTTGTGTCCGACCAGTGCGTCGGCTTCAAGCGTGATGCTGCGGCCGAGGACCGTCAACGTGGTGCCGGCCGCCAGGTCGGATTTGGCGATGGCGACGTTGTCGTCGGGCGCGAGGATCAGGACTCTGGGGTCTGTCTGGGCGTTCATGGGGTTCCTTCCGGGATATGGGCTGATCGCGGTGCGAAGAACGGTGTTTTCGACACGCTAGGCTACAGATAAGTTGAAGGCATTCCTGTTCCTACTGCTACTGCTGCGATGCGCGTGACAGCCTCGCGCGCGGTGACGATCGTGACGCCCGAAAGCTCATCGAGTTGGAGCAGATGCCGATCGCCGGAGACGATGATCTCGGCCGCACCTGCGAGTGCTGCGGCGATCACGTGGTCGTCGTCTGCGTCGTCGGGCACCACGCGGGGTGTATCCAATGGCGAAACCAGGACGGTCATTCAGCGTAGAGCGCTTTGGCTTGCTCGACCGTAGCGCGTTGGTTGGCAAGCCGTGAGGCCAGGTGCTTGCGGCTCAGCACATCGTGCAGTTCGATCAGCAGTGCCGGCGATGTGACCAGTTCGATGTCACCGGCTGCCGCCGACTCGATCAGCCTGAAGGGCACGCCGCCCCACACCAACGCCGACACGACCACGTTCGTGTCGAGTACGAGCCTCACGATTCTTCAGGGTTTCGACCTTGCGCATCTCGCGAACGCCGCTCGGCACGCGCAGCCCTGACCTCTTCGACGATCTCTTCTTCGCTCATCGGCGGCACCTGTGCGGCGTGCATCACTCGGGCGACGTCCAGCAGACGACGCCCAGCTGCCCGCCGCATGGCATCTTCGAGCAACTGTTGGATTGCGCTATCGGTCAGTAGTCCGGCGCGTTGAGCACGTCTCGCCAGATCGTCGGGCAGTTTCACGACCAGTTCCGTCATTGCTGTTTCCTCGGCCTGCGCGGACGATACCTCCGCCGATACTCGTTTCCCATGGCACGTTACCACCGACTACCGGTTCGGCGCATCTGGTGCTGGCAGGATGGCCGGCTGCGGGCTTCCGCCGCAACCGATGCGGGCAGCCTCACTATGCAGGCATTGCCCTGCCCGTACTTGGAAGGACGGCGATGCGTCCGCGGGGTGGGTGCGGTTCGCTCTTTCCCGACTACGGGCGGGGACGGCATGGTGGGGGGGCGGGGCACCGTCCTTGCCTTCTTGATCTCCCTCCCGCGCAATGGCAAGGTTCGCCCGCCCGAATCACCACCTGCATCCGGACTTCTCCTGGGGATGACCATGAAAAATCGCTTCGGCTGGCTGGCCGGACTCGCCGCACTGTTCTCTGCCTCGATCGTGTTGGCCCAGACCGGGCCGGACGACCTGTTCGAGGTCACGATGTCCATCGAGATGGAGGGCATGAAGATGCCCGGCATGACCCAGACCGTCTGCAACAAGAAGGGCGCGCGGGAGGAAGACAAGGTTCCGATGGACAAGAACTGCAAGGTGCTGGAGTCGAAGAAGAGCGGCAGCAAGCACACGTTCAAGTTCCAGTGCACGGAAGGCAAGGACACCTATACCGGCACGGGCGAGATGGAGTCCCTGTCGAAGGATGCGTGGCGCAGCAGGATGACGGCCAGCGGTACGCGCGAAGGGGAAAAGTTCGCGATGACCACCGACATGTCGGGCAAGCGCGTCGGCGGCTGCACGTGGGAGGATCCGGCGAAGAAGGTGAAGGAGATGCAGGCCCAGTCGGACGCCATGATCGCCAAGGCGTGCGACGATCAGATCGCCGCCCTCGAGCCGGCGGCGTTCATCGACGTCGAAGGCATGCCGGCGGAAGCCCAGTTCTGCAAGAGTCGCAAGGCCGATTTCTGCGCCCAGACCGGCAAGGTTCTGGCGGGCATGCGGGACCCGAAGGGCTATGCCGATGCCAACAACAAGTATCGCAGCTGGCGTCTCGCGGCCAAGGGTTGCGGTACCGATCCCGCCAGCATCTCCGGGCCGGTGTGCAAGGCCGCCATCGACAAGAAGGATACGCAGTTCGTGTCGAACAATTGTCCCGCCGAGGCTGCCGAGTATCGCAAGCAGCACTGCGCCGGGCGCGACTACACGACGGTGGATACCGCCCATCGGGAGATGTGCTCCGCGCTGGGCGGATTGTCGTACACCTCCAGCACGCCGGCCAAGGCGAAGTCGCCGGTCGACAGCGCGACCGACAAGATCAAGGAAGGCACGGACAAGCTGAAGAAGTTTCTCAAATGGTAGAAGCG
>JAHCKV010000530.1 GCA_026125595.1 Burkholderiales bacterium
GGCTCGAGCCGCTGCTGGCGGGCGAGATCCGCTCCGCGTTCCTGATGACCGAGCCGGAGGTGGCGTCGTCGGACGCGACGAACATCCAGTGCCGGATCGAGCGGGTCGGCGACGAGTACCTGATCAACGGACTGAAGTGGTGGTCGTCGGGCGCCGGCGATCCGCGCTGCAAGGTCTTCGTGCTGATGGGCAAGACCGATCCGGACAACGCCGATCGTCACAAGCAGCAGTCGATGATCCTGGTGCCGGCCGACGCGCCCGGCGTCAAGGTATTGCGTCACCTCTCGGTGTTCGGCTACGACGACGCGCCCCATGGCCACATGGAAGTGCGGCTGGAGAATGTCCGCGTGCCGGCGAGCAGCATGCTGCTCGGTGAAGGTCGCGGGTTCGAGATCGCCCAGGGACGACTCGGGCCCGGCCGGATCCACCATTGCATGCGGATCATCGGGCAGGCGGAGCGCGCACTCGAGCTGATGTGCAAGCGGCTGCAATCGCGCGTCGCATTCGGCAAGCCCGTGGCGGAGCAATCCGTGTGGCACGAGCGCATCGCCGAGTCGCGCATCATGATCGAGCAGGCGCGGCTGCTAACACTGAAAGCGGCCTACATGATGGACACCGTCGGCAACAAGGAGGCGCGGGCTGAGATCGCGATGATCAAGGTGCTGGCCCCGAACATGGCCCAGCAGGTCATCGACTGGGCCATTCAAGCCTACGGAGGCGGCGGAATCTCGGACGCATGCCCGGTCGCATGGATGTACGCGTGGAATCGGACCCTGCGGCTCGCGGATGGTCCCGACGAAGTGCATCGTGCGGCGATCGCCAAGCTGGAACTGCGCAAGTATCAGCATCGTTGATCTCGGCATTCGGAGCCGTCCGACCACGCGTCGGATGGCTCCGGCAACAGTTCGCCGACCTGCCGGCAACCGCGCGCAGCGCCGTCCGACCGATTCGAACGTTCGTTGGGTCCGCGCGTGCGCCTGCACAAACTTGGCACGCACCGGTTTGAAATCTCACGTTCCGAACGTTGTGTGTTGCGATGCACAACGCGGCAACATCATGATTGTGCTCGCCGTTGTAAGCCATGAAGGTGGTTGTGGGTGCGATGCAATTGTCAACTTCGTTGTATCCCGAAAAACATAAAGCATTTCAAGGTACTTACGTGTGCCGCAATCGGTTGCGAGGGTAAAAAACATGGTGTAGCTTCAGTACGTCTTGCAGTCCGTGGACAACGCAGCAGCAGCAGTCGATCAATCTCGAATCTGACCGAAATGGGGAGTTCCTAAATGAGCATCACTTTCAACCTGAACGGGAAACCGGCAAACGTGGATGTCGCCCCCGACACTCCGTTGCTCTGGGTCCTGCGCGATACCCTGGGCCAGACCGGCACCAAGTTCGGTTGTGGAAAAGCCTTGTGCGGCGCCTGTACGGTGCATCTGAACGGGAACGCCGTGCGTTCCTGCCAGACCCCGATCGGTTCGGTCGCCGGCCAGAAAGTCACGACCGTCGAAGGTCTGCCCGCCGCTCACCCGGTCAAGAAGGCCTGGGTGGCGCTCGATGTGCCGCAGTGCGGTTACTGCCAGCCCGGCCAGATGATGCAGGCTGCTGCGCTGCTCGCTCAGAACAAGAAGCCCAACGACGCCGACATCGATGCCTGGATGTCTGGAAACATCTGTCGTTGCGGTACGTACGGCCGGATCCGCGCGGCGATCAAAGACGCTGCGAAGCTGGCGTAAAGGAGAGGCCCGAACATGGATACCAACATCAAAGCACCCGCCCGTCGCAAATTCCTGAAAGGTTCCGCCGCGGTCAGCGGTGGTCTCACGCTCGGCATGTACCTGCCGCTGGGTTCGCGGATCGCCGAAGCGCAAGCCGCTTCGCATTCGCCCAATGCGTGGGTCAAGATCGCGACCGACAACCAGATCACGATCTACTGCGCCCGGTCCGAAATGGGTCAGGACGTCTACACGTCGATGCCGCTGCTGGTGGCCGAAGAGCTTGAAGTCGACGTCAACAAGGTCAAGGTCGAATTCGCGCCGCCTGCCGAGGCTTACATCAACGCCCTGCTGGGCGGGCAACTGACTGGCGGTTCGACGTCGGTCCGCGATGCGTGGGAGAAGCTCCGCAAGGCCGGTGCATCGGCCCGCATGATGCTCGTCGCCGCTGCCGCCCAGGAATGGGGTGTCGACGCGGGTCAGCTGAAGGCCGCCAATGGCGTGGTGACCGGCCCCGGCGGAAAGAAGGCCACCTATGGCCAGCTCGCCGAAGCCGCTTCGAAGATGGAAGTGCCGAAGGATGTGCCGCTGAAGCCGAACAGTGCCTGGACGCAAGTCGGCAACGCGAAGCAGAAGCGGCTGGACACGCCGGCAAAGGTCGCCGGCACCGCCGCGTTCGGTATCGACACCCGCGTGCCGGGCATGCTGTACGCCGCGGTCGCTCTGCCGCCGATGATCGGTGGCAAGGTCGTGAGCTACGACGACAGCCGCGCCAAGAACATGCCGGGCGTGAAGCACATCGTCCAGTTCAGCCGCGGTGTCGCGGTGGTGGCGGATTCGTACTGGCAAGCCAAGAAGGCCAAGGATCTGCTGCAAGTCACCTGGGACGGCGGCACGCATGCCGGTCTGGATGACGGCAAGGTCTGGGCCGGTCTGCGGGAAGCTGCCAAGCAGCCGGGCGCCGTGTTCCGCGAAGCCGGCGATGCCGATGGCGCCATGAAGGGTGCCGCCAAGGTGTACGAGGCGACGTACGAACTGCCGCACCTGTCGCACTCGCCGATGGAAACGATGAACACG
>JAHCKV010000531.1 GCA_026125595.1 Burkholderiales bacterium
AACGCGTCGTACTGCCGGGTCAGGCACGCATCCGTCGACGTCAGGATGCGTTCGAAATCGTCGACGGACAGCGACTCCAGCTCCACGCGAATCGGAAAACGTCCCTGCATCTCCGGAATCAGGTCGGACGGCTTCGACAGGTGGAACGCGCCGCTGCCGATGAACAGGATGTGATCCGTGCGGACCATGCCGTATTTGGTCGAGACCGTGGTGCCTTCGACCAGCGGCAGCAGATCGCGCTGCACGCCCTGGCGCGACACGTCGGCGCCGTGGCTGTCGCTGCGCGTCGCGATCTTGTCGATCTCGTCGAGGAACACGATGCCGTTGGACTCGACGTTGGCGACCGCGCGGGTCTTCAGCTCCTCGTCGTTGACGAGCTTGGCGGCTTCCTCTTCCACCAGCAGCTGCATCGCCTCGCGCACCTTCAACTTGCGCAGCTTGCGCCGACCACCACCCATGTTCTGGAACATGCCCTGGATCTGCTCGGTCAGTTCTTCCATGCCTGGCGGCGTCAGGATGTTGACCGACGACGCCGGCTGGGCCAGTTCGATCTCGATGTCACGGTCGTCCAGTTCCTTCTCGCGCAGCTTCTTGCGGAATTTCTGGCGTGCCGCCGACTCGTGGTCGTCCGGTGGTGGAGCGCCGCCGAAACCGATGTCCCGGGCGGGCGGCAGCAGCACGTCGAGAATGCGTTCCTCCGCCGCGTCTTCGGCGCGGTGGCGCACCTTGCGGGTTTCGTGCTCCCGGGTCTGCTTGACCGCGGCTTCCACCAGATCGCGGATGATGGTGTCGACGTCGCGGCCGACGTAGCCGACTTCGGTGAACTTGGTCGCCTCGACCTTGATGAACGGTGCGTCGGCCAGCCGCGCCAGTCGACGGGCGATCTCGGTCTTGCCGACGCCGGTCGGGCCGATCATCAGGATGTTCTTCGGCGTGATCTCGTGTCGCAGCGGTTCCGGCACCTGTTGCCGGCGCCAGCGGTTGCGCAGTGCGATGGCGACGGCCTTCTTGGCGGCCTGCTGACCGACGATGTAGCGGTCCAGCTCGTGGACGATCTCTTGCGGCGTCATCGAGGACATGTCAGTCGAGCGTTTCGATCACGTGGTTCTGGTTGGTGTAGATGCACAGGTCGCCGGCGATGGTCAGCGATTTCTTGATGATGTCGGCCGGTGCCAGCTCGGTGTTCTCGAGCAGCGCGCGCGCCGCGGATTGCGCATAGGCACCGCCGCTGCCGATCGCGACGAGGCCGAGTTCGGGTTCGAGCACGTCACCGTTGCCGGTGATGATCAGCGAGCTTTCGCGATCGGCGACGGCGAGCATCGCCTCAAGCCGGCGCAGGATGCGGTCCGTGCGCCAGTCCTTCGCGAGTTCGACGGCGGAGCGCACCAGATGGCCCTGATGCTTGTCGAGTTTCGCTTCGAAGCGTTCGAACAGCGTGAATGCGTCGGCCGTGCCGCCGGCGAATCCGGCGAGGATGCGGTCCTGATACAGGCGCCGGATCTTGCGCGCGCTGGCCTTGACGACGATGTTGCCGAGGGTGACCTGACCATCGCCGCCGAGGGCGACGCGGGAGCCCCGGCGTACGGAAATGATGGTGGTGCCGTGGAAATCGGCCATCGTGGAAGCGGGGAGAGTGGAACGGAAAAGGCGGGTGGGGATGAGCGGCAGGCCCGGATCAGGCCTTGGGTGCAACGATGGTGGCGTTCGCCCCGAGATTCAAGACTTCGAACAATGCCGCGACCAGTTGATTCGGCCGGATCAAGCGGACGACCCGACCTTCGGCCACCATCGACGCGATGGCGCTCGCGAACTGCGCCGCACAGACCAGATCGACCCGTTCGAGTTGTCCGCAGGCCAGATTCACGTACTGCTGGGTGGCTGCGAAATCCGCGACGGCGACCAGTTGCGGGTCGTCCGTACCGGACATGAGCCCTTTCAGCGCCAGCGTCTCGCGATTCACGTAGCGCGGTTCACCCCGCCGTTCGGACGGATCCGGCGCAGCCGGCTGCGGCATGATCAACGGCTCCCAGACCGGCACGGCGAGATTGGCGGCGAGCGCATATTCGAGCGCCGTCCGCTCGAATGCCGTCTGGTCGCCGACGCAGCGCTGTAGCACCAACAGCAGTTCCCAGAACGGGCGCTTCAGCGGATCGGCTTCCGTCGCGCGGACCAGCAGCCGTTCCAGCTGGCTGGCACCCGTGATCACGAGGCCGTTGCCGCCGGACACCAGTTGCTGCAGCGTATCGGCCAGCAGCCGGCAGCCGGTGGCCTCGATGGTCGACAGCCGGGAGAAATCCAGATGGACCACGGTGTGGCGACTCGCGGCTTCGCGGAGCCGCGCCAGCGCGCCGACCGCCGTGGTGTCGAGCGCGCCTCCCAACGACCAGCACGCGGGGCCACCCGGGCGCAACGCTTCGGGCAGGCGGGCTTCCTGTTCGAGGCGCTCGCGCTCGTAAGGCGGCAACTGGCCGAACAGCCCGGTGTACCGGTTCAACAATGCCTCGTATTCGCCCCATTGACCGTCGAGCCGATGCAGGTCGAGCAGCATCAGCCACAACCGGCGTTCGTCGGGCGCGACGGCCAGCCCGCCCTCGAGTGCCCGCCGGGCTTCCGCGATGTATCCGGCGGCATAGCGCGTGGCCGCATCCTCGGCCGCCGGGTGCAGGTGGCCCTGGTGCGCGGGAACCGCTGTTTCGGAAGTGGACATGGAGAGGCGCACTCGCGGCGCCGAAGGGTGTATGCGCCAGACGACAGAGATCACAAGGTTAACGTCGGCCTCCGGTGCA
>JAHCKV010000532.1 GCA_026125595.1 Burkholderiales bacterium
AAGTTCACCGATCGTGGACAGGTGGAGGTCGTCGTCCGGGTCGGCGAGCGCGATGGCCGCGACGTGCAGTTGCTGGTGGAAGTGCGCGACACCGGCATCGGCATGAGCGACGAACAATCGGCGCGGTTGTTCCAGGCGTTCACGCAGGTGGACGGGTCGGCGACGCGCAAGTACGGCGGCACCGGGCTGGGGCTGACGATCTCGAAGCGGTTGGTGGACCTGATGGGCGGCGAGATCCACGTGCGTTCCGTCCAGGGACGGGGCAGCACGTTCACGTTCACGCTGCGGCTGAAGATCGACGAGCAGGGCGGCGCCGCGCAGCGCGTGCTGCCCGATGCGCTGAACGGCATGCGCATGCTGATCGTCGACGACAACGCGGCGGCGCGCGACATTCTGTCCGAGCAGTTGCGGGCGCTGCGCTTCGATGTCGTCGCGGTGGAATCCGGCGAGACGGCGTTGCGGGCGGTGCGCGACGAGGATCGGGCCCGTCCGTTCGGGGCGCTGATGCTCGACTGGAAGATGCCGGGGCTCGATGGTATCGAGGTCGCACGCCTCGTGCGCACCGGTACGCACCTGCGGCAAGTGCCACGGATGATTCTGGTCACCGCGTTCGCCGCCGAGACCGTCAGGACCCAGGCCGAAGCCGCGGGCATCGAGGCCTTCCTGTCCAAGCCGGTGAGTCGTTCGGCGCTGGTGGATACGCTGGTGGAACTGTTCGTGCCGAAGGACGGCGTTCTGGTCCAGTCGGGGACGTCTTCGTTGGCGTCCCGCGTGGATCTCGGGGGCGTCCGTTTGCTGCTGGTCGAAGACAACGAGATCAACCGGCAGATCGCGGTCGAGCTGCTGCAACTGGCCGGCGCGCGGGTCGACACCGCGAACAATGGGCAGGAGGCCCTCGATCGCCTGCTGGTGGCAGGGCCGAAGGCCTGGCAGATGGTGTTGATGGACGTGCAGATGCCGGTGATGGACGGTCTGGAGGCGACGCGAAGGATCCGGATGGACCGCCGGTTCGACGATGTGCCGATCATCGCGATGACGGCCCACGCGATGGTCGAAGAGCGGCGGCGATGCACCGAGGCCGGCATGGTGGATCACATCTCCAAACCGATCGATCCGGATTCGATGATGCGGACCATCGCGCAGCGTCTGGGCATCGCCCCCGTTCCCTACGTCGCCGCGCCCGTTGCCAAGTCCGCGGGCGTCGAGTTCCCGGTGATCGAGGGACTCGATTCCATCGCCGGGCTGCAGCGGGTCGGAGGCGATTCGAAGCTGTATCGGGGACTGCTGCTGATGTTCGCGGAGCGTCAGACCCATGCCGTGGAACAGGTGCAGGCATCGTTGGTGACCGGCAACACGGCGGCGGCGGAACAGCTGGTGCACAGCGTGCGTGGCGCGGCCGGCAATCTCGGCTTTGTCGGTCTGTTCGATGCGGCGTCGGCGTTCGAACTGGCGATCCGGAACGGCGACGACACGGTGGCCGTCGCCGGGCTGTTCGCGCAACGGCTGAACGACGCGATCACCGCGATCGACACCACGTTGCGGGAACCGGCTTCGGAACCGGCGGACGATGCGGCGCCGCCGGAGGACATGTCGGCGCGCGTCGGCGAGCTGGCGACGTTGCTCGAAGACAGCGACGGTCAGGTGCTGGATTTCGCGGCGGCGAATCCCGCCGTCATCCGCGCGTTGTTCGCGGGTCCGGCGGCCGTGGAGTTCGACAAGGCCATCCGCAACTTCGATTTCGACCACGCGCTCGCCATGCTGAAGGATGCCGCGGAGACCGGCGGCGTGCCGCTGGACGGGGCCTGAAGTCGCGACGCAAGCGAGATCGATGGGGCGTCGAAGTCGTCACGCCTTCTTGCTGTCCGCCACCCGGTCGGGTGCTGCTTCCACCTCCGGTTCGGGGGCCGGCAGCACGGATTTCACCAGGTACTCCGCCAACGTCGCGTACAGCGGCCGGCAGATCATCCGGGACGTGAGGCTCGCGATCATCGACGCGGCCATCAGGCTCAGCACCATCGCGTGTCCGTCCACCATCTCCATCACGATGATGAACGACGTGAGCGGTGCCTGCGTGACGGCGGCGAGGAAGCCGGCCATGCCCATCGCGATCAGTGCCGGCGTGATGTCGATGTCGGTTGCGCCGACGAAGGCCATCAGGTCCGACATGTTCTGACCGATGCCGGCGCCGATCGACAGGGACGGCGCGAAGATGCCGCCGGGCACGCCGGTCCACGCGGTGAGCCACGTGGCGATCAATTTCAGCGTCACGTAGAAGTGCGGCACATCGGCTTCGCCTTCGAGCATGTGCCGCACGGCTTCGGAACCCGCGCCGAACGTCGCACCGCCGGTCGCGAGCCCGATGGCGGCGACGAGAAATCCGCCGGCCGCCGCGAACCGCAGCGGGTGCCGGCTGCGCCAGCGGTTCAGCCGTTCCGGCGCGTTGGTCAGTGACGAGGTCATCAGGCGGGCGAACAGCCCGCCCACGCCGCCGCAGGTCAAGGCGACCAGCAGCCCGGGCAGCAACGATTCCCAGCCCAGCGGCGGCACCTTGATGATGCCGAAGTAGGTCATGTTGCCGAACGTGGCGACGGCGACCAGACCGGCCAGCACGATCGCGCCGATGACGACGCTGCTGCTGCGCGAGCCCAGGTGTCGCGACAGTTCCTCGATGGCGAACACGATGCCGGCCAGCGGCGCGTTGAACGCCGCCGCGATGCCGGCGGCGCCGCCCGCCACCAGCAGCGCGCGACCGTCGATGCCGGAGTTCGGGCGTAACCAGCGG
>JAHCKV010000533.1 GCA_026125595.1 Burkholderiales bacterium
GGCCTCGATCCATGCGCCACCCCGCGACGGATACTGAAGATCGTCGTCTCCGTCGGTCCCCCGGATGCCCGAACTCCAGCTGCGAGTCTCGACGCGCAGATCGCGCTGGATCGGCGTGTCGCCCTCGCCCAGCCGGTAGACCACACCGTACTCCGTCCGATTGACGACCCCCACCACAGTCAGCGGTCCGAACTCGGCGTACGGCGCGAGCGCTTCAGCCGACAGGGGCTCTGCGGCGAACGCGCTCGCGCGGACCACGTAGCGTTCAACTGGCGCGCCCGTCACTTGATCGACCCGCGACTCGACCGGTCGATCGGCCTCGGCCATGCGGAACGCATGGCCGGTGAACGTGACCGGCAGATTCTCGAGTCGCTGCTCTTGCACGACACCCAGCAGCGTGCCGTTTGCATCGCGGATCGACCATTCGACGTCGTCGACGTAGGCACGGCCGTGCGCGACAGCGTCCATGCGCTCGAACAGGCCGTCCGCGGTCGGAACGTAGCCCTGGAACCGGAGTTCTTCGGCGACCCGTGCCATCGCCGCGACCCGGTACTCACGGCGGAACCGTTCGGTGAGATTCTCGTCGTCGCGATCGGCAATCAGTGTCGCCAACGATCGGACGCCGCCCCCGTCGTGCACCCACCAATCGCCGGCCTGGGCAGCACCATCGCGCACGCGAAGGCCGTCTTCCGTGCCGAGGGACAGAACCAGATCACCGTCGTGCCGGCGAATCACGAGATCGTCGGTGCGGATGCCGCCCTGCAGCACGATGGCTGATGTCTCGCCCGCCACCTCGACGACCTCGTCGGCACCGATGCCCCACCCCAGAACATACGTGTCGTTTCCGGATCCGCCGATGAGGGTGTCGGCGGCCGATGAACCCGTCATGTGGTCATCACCGGTCGTCCCCGACACCGGGCCGATCGGAACCGCTTCGAGCTCCGCGTATTCGATCGTGGAACCATCGGCGAATCGGATCTGCTCGATCTGGTATCCCGGTGCCTCGAAGAACCGCTCGACCGTCACGCGATCGGTTTCGCCATGGTGAATCACGAGATCGCCGGTGGGCGTCCGCGTCAGCCGCACGCTGCTGCGGTCGATCGAACCGGCAAACTCGATCCGATCGGAATGCAGATCGGCTTCGCGGATCACATCGATGCCATCGCCGCTCGAGAAACGGTAGCTATCGCTGCCGGGACCGCCGATCAGCACGTCGTTCCCGGCACCGCCGTTCAGCGAATCGTCACCCAGGCCGCCCAGCAATGTGTCTTCGCCGGCCGCACCGGCCAGAAGATCCGCGCCGTTGCGCCCTTCGATCCAGTCGTCGCCGGAGAATCCGAGCATGTCGTCGGATGAATCGTCGCCCGTCGCGACAATGTCGGCGCCGTAGGGCCGCACCGCTATCGCGTGCCCCGCGATCACGCCGGAGTGCAGCTCGATCGACAACGGCCGCGCGTTCGATCCCGACTGCAACGCCATCAGAGCATGACCCGCGGCTTCGTAGACGATGGACGGACGTCCATCCACCATGCCCTCTCGCGCCCTCAGGTCTTCCGCGTTGATGCCACCGGTCAACACCAGCGTCGTCGCACCGCCGCCATCGACGATGCGGTCGTAACGATCGATCACGTACGTATCGCTGCCGATGCCGCCGTCGAGCAGGTCGGCACCAGCCCCACCGATCAGAAGGTCGTCCCCATCGCCGCCGTTGAGCGTGTCGTCCCCGGCACCTCCCCACAGCTCGTCATTGCCCTCGTGGCCGTCGGCGATGTCGTCGCCGTCGCCACCATCGATGAGGTCATTGCCCCAGCTTCCCGACAGCCGATCCGCGCCGGCTCCGCCGTCCATGGCGTCGTCGCCTTCTTCTCCGAACAGCCAGTCGTCACCCGTCTCACCCAGCAGCACATCATTGCCGGCCCATCCGCGCAGTGTGTCGTCGCCGCTGCCGCCGGCCAGCGTATCGGCACCCGCCTCGCCCCACAGCACGTCGTGTCCGCTGCCGCCGCTCAGATCGTCGGCACCATCGCCACCTTCGAGCACGTCGTTTCCCGCGCCGCCGTCGAGCGTGTCGTCACCGTCTTCACCATCCGCGCGATCGTCACCATCACCGCCGGAAAGGTAGTCGTCACGCATGCCGCCTCGCATCGTGTCGTTGCCTGCCTCGCCGTGGAGATAGTCGAAGCCGGAAGCGATGAAGTCGAGTCGGTTCGCGTCTCCATCCATCAGGTCGTCGCCATCGCCGCCGTAGAGAACATCGTCTCCGCCTTCGCCGGACAGCGTGTCGTCACCGGCACCACCATCGATGTGATCGGCGCTGTGTGCGACAACGGTGGTCGACCCCGGCGCAGGCACGCCGCCGTCCCCTACCAGTTCATCGGCACCATCGCCGCCGAACAATCGGTCGTCGCCCGCACCGCCGGCCATGCGATCAGCACCGGTGTCGCCATACAGCGCGTCGTCGCCACCGAGACCGAACACGAGGTCGCTGCCGCCACCCGCGTGGACGACGTCGTCCCCGTCATCGGACTCACCTTCGGCGACGACGCCGTTCCACCACGCGTCGAACGCCGGTGCCGGAAACGGCGTGATCGACCAATCGGCGCGATTCGTTTCGCGCGCCAGCACAACGTTCAGATCGCCGCTGATGACGTCGTCGCCGGCACCCGCGACGATGAGGTCGTTGCCCTGGCCGCCGGTGAGCGCATCGGCAGCACCGCTGCCGACGAGTGTGTCGTCACCCATGCCGCCCGCGAGCCAGTCACCCTTCACGCCGGTGGCGC
>JAHCKV010000534.1 GCA_026125595.1 Burkholderiales bacterium
CGGCGATCGGACAGGTCGTCACCCGCAGCGCGAACGCGGCGCTGACGTTTCCGCGATTGCTGATCGCGAATCCATTGCAGGGCGGTCAGGCCGGCGCATTCGCGCCGTCGGGCGCGGTGGCGGGTCTGTTCGCGCGGATCGACGCGGCACGCGGTGTGTGGAAAGCCGCGGCCGGTGTCGAGGCCGTGCTGCGCGGTGTCGTGGCGCCGACTGTGGTGTTGACCGACGGGCAGCAGGGGTTCATCAATCCGCTGGGCGTGAACTGCGTGCGGCAGTTTCCCGCCGGCGTGGTGTTGTGGGGCGCGCGCACGTTGCTCGGCGACGATGCCCAGGGGAGCGAATGGAAGTATCTGCCGGTCCGCCGGCTGGCGTTGTTCCTCGATCAGAGCCTGCGTGGCGGGCTCGGCTGGGTCGTGTTCGAACCCAACGACGAACCGCTGTGGGCGCAGGTGCGGCTTGCGGTCGAGACGTTTCTGGAATCATTGTTCCGACGGGGGGCGTTCCAGGGCGGTGCGTCGCGCGATGCGTATTTCGTGCGCTGCGACCGATCGACGATGTCACCGGCCGATATCGCCGACGGGCGATTGCGCGTGCTGGTCGGGTTCGCGCCGCTGCGGCCGGCCGAGTTCGTGATTCTCGACATCCGGCAACGTACCGCCGTCGGCGGCTGAGCGTCCGTTCGGGCGCGACCTGTAGAATCCGCCGCCCTGACACGGGCCGTGGCGCCGTGTGCCGGCTTCCTCCATGATCGATACGACCCGCAAGACTCTCGTCCAGCTCTGCCTGCCGTTGTTGCTCAACTCGGCGCTGGGGCTCGTGACGACGCTGATCGATACCATGATCATCAGCGCCTATTCGAAGAACGCGGCCGGTTCGGTCAGCATCGCCAATCAGATCCTGGTCGTTGCGTACGATTTCTCGGTGTTGCTTGGCGTCGGCGCAGTGATCCTGATCACCCACGCGATCGGCCGTGGCGACGAACGACCGGCACGCGAGATTGCTTCCATCGCGATCCTGGCGAACACGGCGATCAGCGTGCTGATCGCCGTGCTGCTGGCGATCGCAGGACCTTCGCTGGTGACTTACATCAACACACCGCCGGAGCTCGTGGACGACGCGGTGCTCTACATTTATGTCATCGCGATCGCCATCCCGTTCAATGGTTTCCTGATGGCATCGGTCGCCTGCCTGCGAGGATTCGCGCGCACGCGAACGATCCTCGTGCTCGGGCTGTTCGCGTTTCCGGCCTATCTCGTGGTGGACTACGTTCTCGTGCTCGGTGCCGGGCCGATTCCGGCGCTCGGCGTGCTCGGTTCGGCGCTGGCGACACTGATCGTGCGCACCGCCGCGGTGGTGATGCTGCTGTTCGTGCTGAACCGGATGGTGGGCGTTTCGTGGCGCTTGCCACGGCCGTTGCGCCGCGTGCACGACCGCGTGGTCGAACTGGTCAAGCTGTCGTATCCGAGCGTGCTCGACAACGTGTCGTACGGGTTCTACCAACTGGTGCTGGTCAGCTTCATCGCCGGCTTCGGCGTGACGGCGGTGCTGAGCCGCTTCTACGTGATGGCGCTGACGGCATTTCTCGCCGTCATCATCATGGCCATCAGTCAGGGCAACGAGGTGCTGGTCGGTTATCGGTTCGGCGCCGGCCGCCACGACGACATGCATCGGCGCGCGCTGCAGTCGTCGGCGGCGTCGGTGACGCTGGCGACGGTACTTTCGATCGTCGCGTTCCTGTGTTCGGATGTTCTGGTCGACCTGTTCACGTCCGACCCGGACATCCACGCGCAGGTGCGCGAGCTGTTGTACCTGACGATCTTCATTCAACCGCTCAGTGGATTGAACACCGTGCTGTTCCATTCGTTGCGGGTGGTCGGCGATGTCTATGCGCCGGTGGTGTTCAGTCAGCTCGTCATGTGGTGCGGCGCGATGCCGTTGGCCTATGTCTTCGCGGTAGTGCTCGAATGCGGCGTCGCCGGTCTCTGGTATGCGTTGATCCTGGAAGAGGCCGTCAAGGCGCTCTACATGGTCTACCGGTGGTCGCGACGGGCCGGCAATGGCGGTCGGCACCTGCCACGGCCTGTGGCCGTCGTCGCTCCCCGGCCATAGCGCGCGGCGGGGGGCGTTCCTGATTCGAACGGGCGTTTCGCCCCCGTGCAACCGGCACGGTCGGCATCGAACGCGGCGTCAAAATTAAGAAATCTTAATTAATCCAGCAGGTTGGGAGAAATTCTTGATTGCGGCCGAATGTGCAAATGCGTACGATTCGCGTTACGGTTATTGCGCTTCGGAAAGCCGAGAACACGGAGCCGACGACCGGGAAGTGCCTACGAAACGCGTTCCCTTTAGGAGATTCCCTTGAACAAGCTGTTCAAATCCCTCGTGCTCGCCGGTGCCATCGCCGGATCCGGTGCGGCGGCCAACGCCGCGACCCTGGTCTACGACTTTGCCGGCAGCGTCGATCTGACGATTCCGGCGGAATACGCCGATCTCTATGCCATCTGGAACGAAAGCCCGGCCTACGCGACGTTCCGCGGCACGATCATCCTGCCGGCGTTCGAGAACTACCTGACCGGAACCCACGAGATCGCGTTGAACACCGCAGGTCTGCAACTGAGCATCGTCAGCGGCCTGCTGGGCGAGATCGAAGGCACGCGTGCCAACGTGACGGCCCCGAACCCGGCGTTCGATCCGAGCCTGCCGACGTGCACCAGCGGCCGCGGATGCGATCTGGACGGCGACGGTGTTCGTGA
>JAHCKV010000535.1 GCA_026125595.1 Burkholderiales bacterium
CTTGGGCCTTTACCGTGGCCCGCGCGACGACGGCGCTGCTGGTCGTGCTGCCGAAATCGAGGCCCAGCAGCAGCACCGAACGGCCGTCATCGCCGGAGGATCGGGGAAACGCCTTCGTCATGAAATCACGGTCGCCACAGGCATCGAAACGTCCATTGCCCGCCGACGGTACATCGATTCATACTGCGCGGCGAGGGCCGCCGATGTCCTGATGTCGGGCGCCCGCGAAGGCGCCGCCGGCGCCGGGGTTGCACGACCACGGAGATCCCATGGAAAAGAAGAAGGTCGGGAGCGTCGAGTACCACACCGCCGACGCGACGTACTTCGAGAAGCGGGAGTTGCGACGGCACGCGCGCGTCTGGTCGTTGTGGGCGCTGGGCGTCGGGGCGGTCATCTCGGGCCATTTCTCGGGCTGGAACTTCGGTCTCGGCGCCGGGGGATTCGGTGGCTTGTTCTTCGCCGCCATCGTGATCGGTCTGATGTACGTCTGCCTGTGCTTCTGTCTGGCCGAAATGTCGCCGGCATTGCCCCACACCGGTGGCGCCTATTCCTTCGCCCGCAGCGCGATGGGGCCGTGGGGCGGTTTCGTCACCGGGCTGGCCGAGAACATCGAATACGTGCTGACGCCGGCGGTGATCGTCTTCTTCATCAGCGCCTATCTCGGCAGCATCTTCGGAACCCCCGCGGAGTTCCAGCCGGTCTGGTGGATCCTGATGTACGTGCTGTTCGTCGGGCTCAATGTGCTCGGCGTGGCCCTGTCGTTCCGCGTATCGGTGATCGTGACCTTGCTGGCATTGACGGTGCTCGCGGTGTTCTGGGTCAGCGCGATCTTCTCCGGCCAGCTCGATTTCTCGCGCTGGGCGCTGAACATCGGCGTCGGGCCGGACGGCGCGTTCGTCGAACTGCCCGGCGGCGGCGGATCGTTCCTTCCCAACGGCATCGCCGGCGTCTTCGCCGCGTTGCCGTTCGCGGTGTGGCTGTTTCTCGCGATCGAGCAGTTGCCGCTGGCGGCCGAGGAATCCCACGATCCGAAGCGCGACATGCCGAAGGGTCTGATGTACGGCATCGCGACGCTCGTGTTCTCGGCCTTCATGATCATGTTCCTCAATGCGAGCATTCCCGTGCAGAGCGCGGATGGGTCCGCGTCCGGCGCGTTCCATCTGGGCAGCGCGGGCGAGCCGCTGCTCGATGGATTCCGCGCGCTGTATGGCAGCGAGGCGGCGAAGATCCTGGCGCTGTGCGCGGTGATCGGGTTGATCGCCAGTTTTCACACGATCATCTACGCGTTCGGCCGGCAGATCTATTCGCTGTCACGGGCCGGCTATTTTCCGCACGTGCTGTCGGTGACCCACGCCCGGTTCAAGGTGCCGTATCTGGCGTTGATCACCGGCTCGGTCGTCGGCTTCGCGGTGATGATGGCGGTCTATGTGCTGATGGGTGAGGGTGCCGAAGGCTTCATCGGCGCGCAGTTGCTGAACATGGCGGTGTTCGGCGCGATGCTGTCGTATGCGGCGCAGGCGCTGTCGTTCATCCTGTTGCGCCGCGACCTGCCGAACATAGAACGACCGTATCGCAGCCCGGTGGGTGTGGTTGGCGCGTGGATCGTGATCGTCATCGCCTTGGTCACGTTGTACATGCAGTTCCAGGATCCGGCCTATCGCGGTGGTGTGATCGGCGTCGCGATCTGGTTCGCGCTCGGCATCCTGTACTTCGCGGTGCACGGCCGCAAGGCGCTGGTGTATTCGCCGGAGGAAGACTTTGCCGTGAAGGCACGGGAGCGGGCAAAGGCCGGTTGACGGTGTGCGGCGGCCTGATACGCGGATAGGAGCCCGCGTTCAGGTCGCTGCAGTTTCGATGATGCGCGGTGTTTCCGGTGTCGTCGCGGGAACGGTGCCTTTCGCCAGCAGCCAGCGTTCGACCAGCGTCCAGATCGGTTCACCGACGGTGTCTTCGGCGATCGACGCCCAGCCCGCCACGCGATAGGTCCGCTCCGCATCGAGCGGTTCACCGTTCAACCGCAGATCGGAAATCCGCCGGCCCATCGCGGCGCCGGGTTCGACAGCCCATGTGAGCCCGCCGGTCCGGACCATGTCGCCGCCCTGTTGATAGTACGGATCGGGGTTGAACAGGTTGTCGGCCACGTCTTCGAGCACGGCCTTGATGCGCGCGCCGGTCATTTCATTGATCGTCACCTGCGGATACGTGATTGCCGTCTGGGCCAGCAGATCCTCCCGCGTGATCACATCACCGGGCAGCAGCGTGGTGCCCCAGCGGAATCCCGGCGAGAACGCGATCGGCGCGCCGGTCTCGTCGCGCAAGGCATCGAGAATCAACTGGTCGAAACTGCCGTTGAAATTGCCGCGCCGCCACAGCAGTCCATCGGTCACCGCCAGGGGCGTGTCGAGCGACAGCGCGTGGGGACTGCGCACGCGCTGGATCACGGCCGTCATGGCCGGATCGGCGGGCAGCAGATCGGCGAACACCGGCAACAGCCGGTAGCGGTAGTCCGCGACGTGGCCATTGCGCACATCCAGATCGAGCACGCCGACAAACTTGCCGTGGGAGCCGGCGTTGGTCACCACCGTGTGGCCGCCGGCGTTGGCGACCGGAATCGCCAGCGGCATCGCGTCGTGGGTGTGGCCACCGAGAATCGCGTCGATGCCGGTCACGCGGCTCGCCAGTTTCAGGTCCACATCCATGCCGTTGTGGGACAGCAGCACGACGACCTGCGCGCCCTGGCGGCGCTCATC
>JAHCKV010000536.1 GCA_026125595.1 Burkholderiales bacterium
ACCGACCGCCATTTCGGTCCGCAACGCGCGCGAGCACAACCTCAAAGGTGTGAATGTCGATCTGCCGTTGCAGGGCTTCACCGTGATCACCGGCGTTTCCGGCTCGGGCAAGTCGACGCTCGCGTTCGACATCCTGTTCAACGAAGGCCAGCGCCGCTATCTCGAATCGCTGAACGCCTACGCGCGCCAGTTCGTGCAACCGGCCTCGCGACCGGATGTGGATGCCATCTTCGGCATTCCGCCGACCGTGGCGATCGAACAGCGCACCAGCCGCGGCGGACGCAAGAGCACGGTCGCGACATTGACCGAAGTGCATCACTTCCTGCGGCTGCTGTTCATGAAGCTCGGCGTGCAGCATTGCCCGAACGACGGCACGCCGATCAAGCCGCAAAGCCCCGAGAGCATGGCCGCGGCGATCCTGCGCAAGTACCGCGGGCAGCACATCGGCGTGCTGGCGCCGCTGGTCGTGGCCCGCAAGGGCTACTACACCGACCTCGCCGTGTGGGCGAAGAACCGCGGCTTCACGCATCTGCGCGTGGATGGCGACTTCATCTCGACCGATGCGTGGCCGCGACTCGATCGCTTCAAGGAACACACGCTCGAACTGCCGGTCGCCGATCTCGTCGTCAGCGGCGATACCGAAGCGGCACTGCGCACCGCGCTCACCGCCGCGCTGGAACACGGCAAGGGCGTCGTCCACATCATCGGCCCGCTCGACGGCTTGATGGACGGCACGGCGCAGGTTCGCGAAGAAGTGTTCTCGGTCAAGCGCGCGTGCCCGACCTGCGGCACGAGTTACCCGGAGCTGGATCCGCGCCTTTTCTCGTTCAACTCGAAGCACGGCTGGTGCGAGACCTGTTACGGCACCGGCGTGCTGCTGCAGGGATTCGACGCCGAGCAGACCGGCGAAGAAATCTGGTGGACGGACCATGCAGACGGCGAGCCGCAGCCCTGCCCTGCATGTCACGGGCAGCGACTGAACCCGCTCGCGCTGAACGTGCGGTTCAAGGAGCGCTCGATCGCCGAGCTGGCGGCCGGTTCCGTCGGCAGCATCGAGGCGTTCTTCATCGACCTCACCCTCGAAGGGCGCGAACTGGAGATCGCCCGCGACATCCTCGCCGAGTTGCGCTCGCGGCTTGCGTTTCTGCAGGACGTGGGCCTCGGCTACCTGTCGCTCGATCGCTCGGCGCCCACGCTGTCCGGCGGCGAAGCGCAGCGCATCCGGCTCGCCGCACAGCTCGGCTCCAATCTGCAGGGCGTCTGCTACATCCTCGACGAACCGACCATCGGTCTGCATCCGCGCGACAACCGCATCCTGCTCGACACGCTCGAACGGTTGGAAGCGAAGGGCAATACGCTCGTCGTGGTCGAGCACGACGAAGACACGATCCGCCGTGCCGACCACGTGCTCGATCTCGGCCCCGGCGCCGGAACCCGCGGCGGCGAGATCGTCGCGCAGGGCACCGCTGCGGATCTGATCGCGTCGCCGACATCGATCACCGGCCGCTTTCTCGCGAACCCGCTGCGGCATCCGGTCGTACCGCGCCGGCCGGTGCCGAAAGACCTGCCGTCGATCGAAGTGATCGACGCGACATTGCACAACTTGCAACACGTGAACGGCCGCGTACCGCTGGGTCGACTGACCGTCATCACCGGCGTGTCGGGCTCCGGCAAGTCCACGTTCGCCCGCGATGTGCTGCACGACAATCTGGCCCGCATCGTCGCTGAAGAGCGCAAACACAAGACGGCGGCGCTCACCGGCTGCCGCGAGATTCTCGGCGTCGACGGCATCGGCCGCGTGCTCGAAGTGGATCAGACGCCGATCGGCAAGACGCCTCGCTCCTGCCCCGCAACGTATGTCGGCTTCTGGGACGCCATCCGCAAACTGTTCGCCGGCACGACCGAGTCGCGCATGCGCGGCTACGAAGCCGGCCGCTTCTCGTTCAACGCGGGCGCCGGGCGCTGCGAGACCTGCGAAGGTCAGGGCATGCAGAAGATCGAGATGAGCTTCCTGCCCGACGTGAAAGTCACGTGCGACACGTGCGGCGGCAAGCGCTTCAACACCGAGACGTTGTCCGTGCAGTTCAAGGGCAAATCCATCGGCGACGTGCTGGCGATGAGCGTCGACGAAGCGGTGGAGTTCTTCTCCGCCCATGCGTCGATCCACCACGCGCTGCGACTGCTGCAGGACGTCGGACTCGGCTACCTCACGCTCGGCCAGCAGAGCCCGACGCTGTCCGGCGGCGAGGCACAGCGCATCAAGCTGGTGACCGAGTTGTCGAAAGTGCGCCCCGATGCAGCGGACGCCGGCGCTCGCCCCGGCCGCGCCGGCGCGCAGAAGCACACGCTCTACGTGCTCGACGAACCGACCGTCGGCCTGCACATGGCCGACGTCGAGAAGCTGGTCCGCGTGCTGCATCGCCTGGTCAGTGCCGGCAACACCGTCGTCGTGATCGAACACAACCTCGACGTGATGGCCGAAGCCGACTGGATCATCGACCTGGGTCCGGAAGGCGGTGACGGCGGCGGCGAGATCGTCGCGCAAGGATCGCCGGAAGCAGTCATCGACAAGGCCGCGCGATCGCACACCGCGCAGGCGCTAGGGGCGTTCCTGAAGGAGCGGGGGACGGTGTAAACGGCTCTTCTGCAGGCAGACCGGCACTCAACGCCGTATTTTGCCTATTATTTAAGGCATAAATTCTGTTTATGCCTATTTTGATAGAAAAACGATCATTTCATCTCTGGTTT
>JAHCKV010000537.1 GCA_026125595.1 Burkholderiales bacterium
CCATGCGCCTCAGCCGCCTAGGCTTTTTTCCTGCGCGGGCGGAGCGTCTCCGCGGATTCGGTGCTGCCTTTGGGGGAACAATGACGACGCCCGTTCGACCGGCCCTGCGTGCCGTGCTTTCGCTCACGACAGTCCTGACGCCCGTCGCCCTGCTGACGGTGGGCGCCCTGCCCGCGGCGGCGGCCAACATCAACAATACGAGCCCGAACACGACGGGCATCGTGCTCTCGAACGGCGATACGCTCACCAATTCGAGCACCATCACCGACTCGACGGGGGCCAAGGATCCGGCCGTGCGCAGCACCGGCCCCGCCGATATCGCCTCGATCGTCAACAACGGCACGATCAAGGGCGACGGCAATTCCGCCATCGCGATCGGCGGCGACGGCATCGGCGGCTCCGGCTTCATCGATGCCGACGCGGACCTCTTGAGCTTCACCAACAACGGCACGGTCACCGCCGGTTCGACGAGCTGGGCCTCGGCGCTCAAGGTGGGCGGCGATATCGGCACCTTCGTCAATAGCGGCAAGATGTCGGCCGACCGCTTCAACACCATCTTCATCTACGGCAACACCGGCACCTTCCGCAACGAAGCCAGCGGCCGCATCACCGGCGATGCCGACACCACCGTGACGCTGGGCGGCACGGTGGGCGAGTTCGTCAACAACGGCAAGATCACCCAGACCTCGACCTTCGACGACGAAGCCGTGTGGGCGCGCAACCTGGTCACCAAATTCAGCAATGGCGGCACGATCAGCGGCAAGCTGATCGCCGTGCGCCTCGCGGGCGGCGTCGGCGCGGCGACCAACACCGGCACCATCTCGGCCGCGATGAGCAACGGCACAGCGTTCAACGTGTGGACGCAGAGCGGCAGCTTCATCAACGAGGGCACGATCGAGGGCCAGTTCGGGCTCTACTTCCAGGACAGCGCGACGGCGGCGACCGTGACCAATCGCGGCACGATCCGCGGCGGTGCGGGCGGCGCCGCGATCACCCTCACCAACAGCAATGACAGCCTGACGCTGGTGACCGGCTCGACCACCGAGGGCGTCGTCGACGGGCGCGGCGGCACCGACACGCTGAAGCTCGCCGGCAGCGGCAGCGGCGTGTTCGCGATCGACCAGCTCGGCGACACCGGCAATTTCCGCCATCTCGAGCTGTTCGAAAAGACCGGCAGCGGCACCTGGCGGTTCACCGGCGACAATGCCGCGGCGCTCGCCTGGACCGTGGCAGCCGGCCGCGTGCGGGTCGACGGCGATATCCGCAATACCTGGTTCGAGCTCAATGGCGGCACGCTGTCGGGCAATGGCCGCGTCGGCACGGTGGACGTCAATGCGGGCGCCAAGGTCGCGCCGGGCAATTCGGTGGGCACGCTGACCACCGGCGACCTCACCTTCGCGGCGGGCTCGGTGTACGAGGTCGAGATCGAGGGCGGCGCGGCGGACCTGATCGAGGTCATGGGTACCGCGATCCTCGACGGCGCGACGGTGAACCTCAAGGGCGGGTCGGCCGGATGCTCGGCCGCGACCTACGAAATTCTGACCGCGACCAATCCGATCACCACCGCCTTCGCCGGTCTCACCGGCACTGCCGGCGCGACGCTGAGCTATGGCAGCAACAGCGTGTCGATCGATTTCGCCGGCAGCGGCGGGCGAACCTTCACCGGCTTCACCGACACGCACAACCAGGCGGCTGTGGCGGCGGCGCTCGATGCGATGGGCTGCAACGGCCAGCCCTATGCCGCCCAGCTCAACGCGCTGACCGATGCGCAGGTGCCGGCCGCGATGGACGCGCTGTCGGGCGAGGGCCATGCCTCGATCGCGGCGGCGCTGCTCGAAAACAGCAATCACGTCGCGGGCGCGATCGGCGACCGGCTGGAACAGGCGTTCAGCAGCGTCGAGGGCGTCGAGCCCAACGGCTTCGCCGGCGGACCGACGCTGCTCGATCCGGGCGTGATCGATGGCCTGTCGATCTGGGGCCAGTCCTATGGCGGGCTCACGGCACGAAGCGGCGACGGCAATGCGTCGCCGACGCAGAGCAGCGCGATGGGACTGGTGTTCGGCGCCGACGGCCGGGTCAGCGAAGACTGGCGGCTCGGCCTGATGGGCGGGTTCGGCGTCACCGCGATCGATGCCGGCCGCACCAGGGGTACCAGCGCCGATGCCACAGTCGGCGCCTATGCCGGCGGACAGATCGGCATCGTCGAGGTGAAGGCCGGCGCCGCCTATACGCGCCACTTCATCGAAACCAGCCGCTCGATCGTGTTCCCCGGCGTCGACGACACGATGCGCGCCTCCTATCAGGCGGGCACGGCGCAGGCCTTCCTCGAGGTCAGCACCGATGTCGAGGCCGGTCCGGTGACGCTCACGCCATTCGCGCGGATCGCCGGCGTCAACCACGCCACCGACGCCTTCACCGAAACCGGCGGCGAGGGCCGGCTCAGGACGCGCGCCAGTGTCGCCAACGCGCTGTTCGTGACGCTGGGGCTCGGGGCCGAACACCAGTTCGTGCTCAACGACACGATGCTGGTGACGGCGCGCGGCTCGATCGGCTGGCGCCACGCTTTCGCCGACCAGGTGCGCGTCTCCAACAGCTTCGTGGGCGGCGGCCCCTTCACCGTCGCTTCAGCGGGAATCGCGCCGGACGTCGCCGTGGTCAGCGCGGGTGTCAGCATCGACGTCAGCCAGAATGTCAGCCTCGATCTCGGCTATGAGGGCGAGCTCGCCGGCGGCCTCAGCTC
>JAHCKV010000538.1 GCA_026125595.1 Burkholderiales bacterium
TTCTCATCCCGCTGTTCCTGACGCTCAAGGTCGCCGGCTGGGCGACCGTGCTGACGTTCATCGTCGGCGTTGCGTTGGCATGGTTCATCGCCCGGCACCGGTTTCCCGGCCGCGAGGTGCTGGACGCCATGATGACGTTGCCGATGGTCATGCCGCCGACGGTTCTGGGCTACTACTTGCTGGTGCTGCTCGGTCGACGGGGCATGATCGGCGAATGGCTCGACACCACGTTCGGCATCAGCCTGATTTTCACGTGGCAGGGTGCGGTCATCGCCGCTGCGGTCGTCGCGTTCCCGCTGGTGTACAAGGCGGCGCGTGCGGCGTTCGAGGAGGTCAACCCGCAGTTCGAGAATGCGGCCCGCATCCTCGGCTCGGGCGAGTGGGCGGTGTTTCTGCGGGTGACGCTGCCGTTGGCGTGGCGCGGCATCCTGGCCGGCACCATGCTCGCGTTCGCGCGGGCGATGGGTGAGTTCGGTGCGACGTTGATGATTGCCGGCAGCATTCCGGGCAAGACGCAGACGCTGTCGATCGCGGTCTACGAGGCGGTTCAGGCCGGCCGCGACGACATGGCGAATTTTCTGGTGCTTGTGACGTCGATCGTGTGCATTGCCGTCCTCGTCGGATCGGGGCGATTGCTGCGGATGCGTCATGCCTGATCCGGTGCGCCTCGACGTGATGTTGCGCCACAGTCTGCGGTCCGACGGCCGGCGTTTCGAGCTCGACATCGCATTTTCGGCGTCGCGCGACCTGCTGGTGGCTTTCGGTCCGTCCGGGTCCGGCAAGAGTCTGACGCTGCAGTGCATCGCCGGGCTGTTGAAGCCGGCGGGCGGTCGAGTGTGCATCGGCGGTCGCACCGTCTACGACGCAGCTGTCGGCATCGATGTGCCCGCCCGTGATCGTCGGGTCGGGTACGTGTTCCAGGATTACGCGCTGTTCCCGCATCTGACCGTCGAAGGCAATGTCGGCTTTCCACTGGCGCGGATCGGTCGTCCATTGGACTCGGCCGCGCGCGAGCGCGTGCGCGAGATGCTCGGTGTCTTCGAGTTGGACGGACTCGCGCGCAGTTATCCCGGCCGGTTGTCGGGCGGACAGCGGCAGCGGGTCGCGCTGGCGCGAGCGCTGGTGCGATCGCCCGACATCCTGTTGCTCGACGAACCCTTCAGTGCACTCGATCCGTTGCTGCGCGAACGCGTACGACAGGAGCTGCGGGAGTTTCAGGCGCGGTTCCAGGTGCCCATGGTGGTCATCACGCACGACCCTGACGACGTGGCGGCCCTGGCGGACGAAGTGATCGTGTTTCGCGACGGTCGCATCGCGTTCCATGGCGATCGAACTGCGGTCCTCGCCGACATGGAGACCGGCCCGCAAGTGCGGCGGGCCGTGCGTTCCTTCCTCGCAGCGAACGTGGACGGAGAATGAGCATGAATCGACACCGCGTCGGCTGCGCCGTCGCTCTGGCTACCCTGTGGTCCACGGGCGCGGTCGCGCAGCAACCCGGCGACGCGGAAGTCCGTATACGCCAGCTCGAAGCAACCGTGCAGCAGTTGATGCGCGAGATCGACACGCTGAAGGCCGCGTTGCCGGCGCAACCCGCCGCCGGCGCCGCGCCGGCTGCCGATGCCGCGGAAGAACCGTCGAGCGAAGCGCGCAGAGCCCAGCGGCTGGAGCGTCGCCGTGTGGACGACATCCAGTTCGACGTGCAGGAGACGCGCGAACGCGTCGACGCGATGCAGTCGCGACTCGATGCGCAAGTGCCGAACGCGCGTCTCGAAAACGGTTTGGTCATCGAAGATTCCCGCGGGCGCTGGGCGTTGCGGGTCACCGGTCGGGCGCAGATGGACTACCGCAGCTACGACAACGATGCCGTGGCAGACACCTTCGGCATACGCCGGGCACGCATCGGTGCCGGCTTGACCATGGGCAAGTTCGGCGCGCTCATCGAGACCGAACTGACCTTCGGTGCCGTCGGGGGCAACAATCCCACCACGGTGCCGCAGGGCTCGCCGACCAACGCGGTGCTGCACCAGGCCTATGTGGATTTCAATCCCTTCGATGCGCTGCGGTTCCGCCTGGGGCAGTTCAAGCCAGCCTTCGGCATGGAGAACACCATGTCCACCTGGGCCCATGATTTCCAGGAGCGCAGTCTGGCCTTCGGTCTGATGCAGAACTTCCTGTTCGACCGCGGCTTGATGATCAGTGGAGCGCCGACGCCGTACACCACCTACGCATTGTCGATCACCAACGGCACGGGGCAGAACGTCGACGAAGTGCAGAGCTCGGCGGCCAATGCCCGGGTCGATGGCAAGGACTACATCGGTCGGGTGACGGCCAACTTCGCCTCCCTGCTGGATCAGCCCGACTGGGTGCTCCACGGCGCCGCCAACTATCGCACCGGTCGCATCGCAAACAATAGCAATAGCGGGACAGCCGATACCTTAGGAGCCAACGGCTATGTGGGTGCCGCGGGCGTCACCGAAAGCCGGGGCCTGGTGTTCTTTGCGCCTTCGCCTTTCAATGCGAATCCGGCCGTGTCCGGCGATGTGATCGACCGTACCATCTGGGGGCTGGAAACGGCCATCGCCTATCGTTCGGTGAAACTGCAGGGCGAGTATTTCCGCGCCACCTACGCGGGCAACCGGCTTTCCCCCGGTCAACCGGCGTTCGAACCCGGCATCGACGCCGGCTACATCGCCGCCAACTGGCTGATCACCGGCGAGCAGTTT
>JAHCKV010000539.1 GCA_026125595.1 Burkholderiales bacterium
GCGACGGCCGCCTGTCCGGCCCCGGCCTGGCGGCCGCCCTGGCTCAGGGGCTGCGGGCCGCCGGGGTGGATGTGGTGGACGTGGGCTGCGTCACCACCCCCATGCTGTACTTCGCCGCCCATCACCTGGGCACCCGCTCGGGCATCATGGTCACGGGCAGTCACAATCCGCCCGAGTACAACGGCCTCAAGATGGTCATGGCCGACGAGGCCATCGCCGGCGAAGCGATTCAGGACCTGCGCCGGCGCATCGAAGCTGCCGACTTCGCCAGCGGCAACGGTGGCTACACGACCACCGACGTGGCCGAGGCGTACTTCCAGCGTGTCGTCGGGGACATCAAGCTCGCGCGGCCCATCGACTTGATCGTCGACGCCGGCAACGGCGTCGCCGGTGGTTTCGCGCCCGAACTGTATCGCCGCCTCGGCTGCCGCGTCACCGAGCTGTTCTGCGACGTCGACGGATCGTTCCCGAACCACCACCCCGATCCGTCGCAGCCGGAAAACCTCGAAGACCTGATCGCCGCGCTGCGCACCGGCGGTGAACTGGGCTTCGCGTTCGACGGCGACGGCGATCGTCTCGGCGTCGTGACCAAGTCCGGCAAGGTGATCTTTCCCGATCGCCAGCTGATGCTGTTCGCTGCGGACGTCCTGACCCGCAACCCCGGCGCATCGATCATCTTCGACGTGAAGTGCACGCGGAATCTGTTCCCGTGGATCCGCGAACGCGGCGGCGAGCCGCTGATGTGGAAGACCGGGCATTCGCTGGTCAAGGCGAAGCTGCGCGAGACCGGCGCGCCGCTGGCCGGCGAGATGAGCGGCCACATCTTCTTCAAGGAGCGCTGGTACGGCTTCGACGATGGACTCTATGCCGGCGCGCGGCTGTTGGAGATCCTGTCTCGCGAACGCGACGTCGGTATGCTACTGGAATCCCTGCCCGATTCCGTCAATACTCCGGAACTGCAGATCCAGATGCGCGAAGGCGAAAACGTGGCACTGATCGAACGGCTGCGCCGCGATGCGAAGTTCGAAGGAGCCCGCGAAGTGATCACAGTCGATGGTCTTCGCGTCGAGTATCCGGATGGCTTCGGCCTCGCACGGTCGTCGAACACGACGCCGGTGATCGTGCTCCGGTTCGAAGGAGACGACGCTGCGGCACTGGCTCGCATCCAGGCAGATTTTCGCAAGGTCATCCTCGCCGCAGCACCGGACGTCGAGCTTCCGTATTGAACGGAGAACACTGGGGCATGCCATCGAACGAACTGTTCCTCGGACGCCAGCCGATCCTCGATCGCGACCAGAACCTGGCTGCGTTCGAGTTGCTGTTCCGGTCGAGCCACGTCAACGGCGCACAGATCGACGACGATCTGCTCGCATCGGCGACGGTGATCAACCACGCGTTCTCCGAACTCGGCGTCGAAACGGTGCTCGGCCGACACAAGGGATTCATCAATCTGTCGGCGCCGCTGATCATGAGCGACGTGATCGAGTTGCTGCCGCGCGATCGCGTCGTGCTCGAGTTGCTCGAAACCGTGGAGATCACCGAGCCGCTGGTCAAGCGACTGCGCGAACTGCGCCAGATGGGCTTCCGGTTGGCGCTGGACGACTACGTCGGCGACGAGGCGCTGTACGCCGAGGTGCTCGACATCGTCGACATCGTCAAGGTCGATGTCCGGGAGCTCGAACCGGCGCGACTCGAATCGGTGACCGCGCGACTGCGACGCTGGCCGGTTCAACTGCTCGCCGAGAAAGTCGACACCCGAGAACAGGTCGATCGCTGCCTGGCTTTCGGCTATGAACTGTTTCAGGGCTACTACTTCGCGCGACCGACGGTGCTGACCGGCAAGCGACTGTCCCACGCCGACACCGCGATTGTCCGACTGCTCGGCCTGGTCATCGCCGATGCCGATCTGCCCGCACTGGAAGTTGTGTTCAAGCAGAACCCCGATCTGACGATCAATCTGCTGCGGATGGTGAACTCGGTCGGCATCGCTGGCCGGCGCCGCATCGAATCGCTGGCCCAGGCCGTCGTGGTGCTCGGGCGCAGCCAGCTGCAACGTTGGCTGCAACTGCTGTTGTTCTCCCTGCCCAGCTCCAGCGATGCCCGTTACCCGAGTCCGTTGATGGTGCTGGCGGCGACCCGCGGCCGGATGATGGAACTGTTGCTCGAAGCCAATCCCGGAGATTCAACGGATCTCGAAGATCAGGCTTTCCTGACAGGCATCCTGTCCCTCGTCAGCGCGCTGCTCGGCCTGCCGTTGAGCGAAATCCTGACTACCCTGCCGGTCCCGGACGAAGTACGGGCCGCCCTGATGGACCGGGAGGGCATACTCGGCGAGTATCTTCGACTCGTGGAACTCGTGGAGCAGACCGACGCGGACGGCATCTCGACCCTGCTGGCCCGCACGCCCGGACTGGACGCGCCGGCGGTCAACGATGCGTTTCTGAAAGCGATCGAATGGGCCAATGCGCTGACCAGCGGCGCCTGATCGGACCCATACAGTTTCCCTGCCCCGGACCGATAACGTCTGGAGCACTTGCCCCGGAGTCAGCCGAGGCAGGTCGTGCCGGGAGAAAAAAAACAATGACCGAAGTGACCCAGGACGTCCCGCCGCAGGCGGCCGACGCCCACAATGAATCCGCACCGCTGACCTTCGCCGACATGCGGATGAAGGTGGGGGATCGGATGCAGCTCGAGCCGCGGGCCAACGTGGGCGGCG
>JAHCKV010000054.1 GCA_026125595.1 Burkholderiales bacterium
ACGTAGGTGACGCCGGCCTTCTTCAGTTCTTCCATGCCTTTCGCGTCGAATTCCTCGCCGAGCTGTGTCGCGATCTTGCCGCCTTCCGTCGCGGCCTTGCGGAACATCGCCTGCTGTTCGGGCGAGAAACTCTTCCACTTGCGTTCGGACACATAGAACGCCCCCATGTCGTAGGCATGATCGGTGGCCGACCAGAACTTCGACACTTCGTGGAAGCGGAACGTCAACGTGAGGTCGAAGCCGTTGTCCTGGCCGTCGACCTGACCGCGGGACAGCGCCATGTAAACCTCGTTCAGGCCGAGCGGCACCACCTTGACACCGAGCCGCTCGAACACATCGCGGAAAATCGGGATCGGCGGAATCCGCAACCGCATCCCTTTCAGATCGTCGGGCTTGCGGATCGGTCCCTTGTTGGTCACGAGCGCCCGCGGACTGCGATCGCCGCCGACCGCGAAGATCCGCACGCCGGAGGACTTCGCACATTGATCGAACAGCTCCGCGAAGATCGGTCCGTTGATGACTTCTTCGGCGGAGCGCTTGTTCTTGAACAGATAAGGCAGATAGGCGATGTTGAGTGCGCCGCAACCCTTCAGCTGGCCGGCGTTGCCCGGCCCGAGATAGGCCATGTCGACCGTGCCCAGCTGCATGCCGGCGATCAGTTGCTGGATATCGCCAATCTGGCTGTCGGGATACACGCCGACCTTGAACTGCCCCTTCGACTCCGCGGCCACGACCTCGGCGAACTTCTCGGCGCCCTTGTGCAGATTGCTGCCCGTCACGAACGGCGTGCCCATGCGCAACGTCGTCGCGGCTCCCGCGGACAACGCGAAGCCCAGAAGTCCGATCCCGAGGATCGTACCCAGACGGTGATTCCGTGCCATTGCTGTCTCTCCTTCGACGGCGCGAGCGTCGCGCGCCGATCCGGTGTCACTGCGCCGTGGGCGCGCTCTTGAAGTCGAAGTCCAGCACCAGGTAGCGCCGGCCCGTCAGGTCTTTGGTCTTGGTGATCGTCTCGCCGTCGAACTCGGCTTCGAAGGTCCATCGGCCGGACGGCGTGTTGACGTAGAACAGCGGCCCGCGGGACCTGGCTTCGACGACGCTGTCGCCCTTGCCGTCCCGGACGACCACCTTCACGCCGTCGAGGTCGACATGCTGTCCCGCGACGGTGAAGACGATCTGGACCGGATAGCGTTTGGCGATCTGCTCGAAGGCTTTCGCCTCGTCGCCATTGCCGCCCGTCACATAGGAGATGCCGCTCTGGCGGTAGATCTTGATGCCGAGCGCCGCTTCGTCGGCGAACGCGACGGTGGCGGCCAGCACCAGTGCCAAGGCCGCAGCGATGAGCTTCACGGATTCCCCTCCTCATGCCGGACGGCGTGCATTGCGCCGTGGCTTCGTTCGGTCGCGAGAATAGCACGCAGGCTCCGGCCTGCCGCACGACGGATGCAGACCGGCACGGTACCGGCGCACCGTCAGCCGAACAGCGGCAGGCTCCGGGGCTCCATCACCGCATCCGCTGCCGGTACGCTGCCGGCCGGCAGCAGGTTGCCGACCCGCACACCCAGCAGCCGTAGTCGACGGTCGAGCGGCACGCGCTTGAGGCACTCTCCGGCTGCACGGCGGATCGCGCGGGCATCGGCAGTCGGCCGATCGAGCGAATGATCCCGGGTCACGGTACGGAAGTCGTCATAGCGCAGCTTGATGCCGATGGTGCGGCCTTCGAGGTTCTTGCGGGTCAGGTCGTCGGCCACTTGCTCGCACAGCCCTGTGAACAGCGCCGACAACGTCTCCCGATCACGCACAGCGTGCAGATCCCGCTCGAACGTGCGCTCACGGCTGACCGACTTCACCCGCTGCACCGTCATCACCGGCCGATCGTCGCGACCATGGGCCGCGGCGTGCAGCCACGCACCGTAGCTGCGGCCGAACGTCGCGATCAGGAACGCCGGATCCGCCGCCGCCAGCGCGCCGATGGTCTCGATGCCGTGACCGGCCAGCCGCGCCGCGGCCTTCGGTCCGACACCGTTGATCTTCTTCACCGACAGCGGCCAGATGCGCGTCGGCAACTCGTCCAGCGACAGCAGGGTCAGACCGCCGGGCTTCTCCAGATCGGAGCAGATCTTGGACAGCAGCTTGTTGGGTGTGATGCCGATGGAGCACGACAGCCCGGTCGCGACGCGGACTTGCTCGCGAATCCGCTGCCCGAGTTCGCGACTGTCGCCGGGCACGTCGGTGAGATCGATGTAGATCTCGTCGATGCCGCGGTCTTCGATCTGCGGCGCCAGTTCGGCCACGGCAGCCTTGAACAGCCGGGAGTAGCGTCGGTACTCGTCGAAATCGGTCGGCAGCAGCACTGCATCGGGCGCCAGCGCCGCAGCCTTCATCAGCCCCATGGCCGAATGCACGCCGAGCGCACGGGCTTCATAGGTGGCCGTCGTGGCGACGCCGCGGCCGGCATAGTCACGCAGCACCGCGAAGCCGCGCCGGCCCGGCTCGCCCACCGGCTGCTGGCGGCGACCGCCACCGATCACGACGGGCAAGCCGCGCAGCTCCGGATAGCGCAGCAACTCGACCGACGCGTAGAAGGCATCCATGTCGAGATGGGCGATGCGCCGTACTCGACGGGGGGATCCGGCAACCGTCTCGTCCGCCGTGATCAACGGATCGGCCGGCCGGACGTGCGTCCGGTCGCATGCTGCGGGACGAACACGAAACCGGGCGACAGCGGAACGCGACCGCCCGGCGCAAGACCGTCAGGAGGGGAAATCACCAACCCGCCCCGACCGCTCAGTTCGTCGGCGGGACCTTCGGCGCTTCGTCGACCTTGGCGCCCGTGGCCGCGGGTTCGGACTTCGGGGCTTCGACGGCCTTGCCGTCGGCGTCCACGGTCGGACAGTAGACGTCCATCGCCTCGTTGTGGCACCAGTGGGCATTCATGCCGAAATTGGCCTTCAGGCATTCGTACATGTACTGGCCCATCTCGTTGGTCCACTGACAACCAGCGTGCTTCATGTGGAAGCGCTCGAGCTTGTTGGTGGGGAGTTCTTTCGCCGTGGATTCCTCGGCGGCGAAAACGAGCGACGGCAGGACTGCGAGAGCAGTCATGGCCATGGCCCGGACGATGCGACGGGGGGCAGACATGGGGATGTTCCTCGTGGGAAGGGGCGGTCCGGCGAAAACGGGGGATGTTCTCGCTGCGGTCCATGGCGGGAATTCTACCCCCCGGCCGCGCACCATCGAGCAACCCGATGGGGGCTGCCGTCAGCCCTCGAAGTCCGGCTGCGCCTGGGGCGCAGCCCGGCGGAACGCCTCCAGCTCGTTGCAGGCCGCGTCGATCCGGACAATGGTCGGAAACGGCGTCAGATCGACCTTGAACCGGCGCGCGTTGGCCACCTGCGGCACGAGCGAGATGTCCGCGAAGCCCGGGGTGTCGCCGTGACAGAAACGGCCCGTGCGGGCGTCACCGGCGAGCCGGGTTTCCAGCGCCGTGAAGCCCGTGGTGACCCAATGGGCGTACCACGCCTGCTTCTGCGCATCGGTGACACCGAGGGTGTCGGTCAGATACGCGAGCACGCGGGTGTTGTTCAGCGGATGAATCTCGCACGCGATGATCAGCGCCAGCGACCGCACGCGATTGCGCTCGACCGGATCGGTCGGGATGATCCTCGGCTCCGGATGCGTCTCGTCCAGATACTGGATGATCGCCAGCGACTGATACAGCAGCCGACCTTCGTCTTCCAGCACCGGCACGAGGTGTTGCGGATTGATCGCCGCATAGGCCGGCTCGAACTGCTTGCCGCGCGCGATGTGGACCGGCACGTAGTGATAGTCCAGCCCCTTGAGGGCGAGCGCGATCCGCACGCGATAGGCCGCCGAACTGCGAAAGTAGCTGTACAGCTTCATGTCGTCTCCTCGTCGAATCGCCCCCGCCGGATGCCGGACGGGCCGTGCCGTCAGTGCCGCCGGCGTGCCAGCAGGCCCGCGGCGGCCACCATGTCTTCACAATCGTCGAACGCCGGGATGCCGGCCCGGGCCAGCGTCGCGAACCAGTCGCCGCGATGCTCCAGCGTGCCCATCATCGAATGCAGCAGCGGGACCGACGACTGCCGGCCGAGGTTCGCCAGCACCTGCACCACCGGCCCCGCGTCCACCATGAACGGCACCACGTGGATCGCCAGCACCGCGTCGAGCCCATCGGTCCATTCGTCCAGCACGGCGCGCAATACGAATCCGAACCGGTCGTCGCGCGCATCGGCCAGCAGATCGATCGGGTTCGCAACGGCCGCTTCGGCGGGCAAAGCGGCGCGCAACCGATCGCACAGGCCCGCCGGCAACGTCACCGGCTCGAGGCCCTCGAGCCCGACCCGGTCCACCGCCAGCACGCCGGGACCGCCGGAGTTGGACAACACCAGCACGCGGGGCCCGATGCCGTTGGGATGGAATCCGAAGACCTTGGCGGCGAGCCGCAGCTCGCGCAGGCTGCCGACGCGCAGGATGCCGCAGTCTTCGCAGTAGCGATCGATGGCGTCGCTGTCGGCGGCCTCGGAACCGGTGTGGCGCAGCGCCGCTGCACGGCCCGCCGCGGTTCGCCCTCCCACCAGTGCGATGATCGGTTTGTCGGGCGACACACGGCGGGCGACGGCCGCGAACCGTTCCGCGTCGCCGAACGACTCGACGTACAGCAGGATCGCCCGGCATTGCGGATGTTCACCGAGATAGTCGACGTACGACGCGAGATCGAGATGCATGCCGTTGCCGACCGACACGACGCAACCCAGTGGAATGGCGAGGCTGTGGCTGGCGGCGATCATCTCCTCGGCGATCGCGCCGGACTGCGACACGAGCGCGACCGGCCCGCCCGCGGGCATGTCACGAAAGAAGGTCGCGGCGAAACGCCGATCGGAATCCAGCAGATTGACCAGACCGGCGCAGTTCGGCCCGGCGACGACGAGATCATGCGCAACGGCCAATGCACGGAGTTTCGCGTCGCGGGCCTGGCCTTCCGCGCCGGCTTCGGCGAATCCACCGGGCAGGATCAGCAGATCGCGGTGACCGCTCGCCGCGGCTTCCTCGACGACATCGATGATCGCTTCCGGCTTCACCAGCACGGCCACGAGATCGACCGGAACATCGATCTGCGACAACGCGGTGACGGCGGGCAGCCCCTGGATCGTACCGCCCTTCGGATTGACCGGAATCACCCGGCCGTCATAGCCGCACAATCGCAGGTTGCGCAGCACCGCGCCACCGGAACTGGTAGGCCGATCACCGGCCCCGACGACGGCGATGGACGCAGGCCGGAAGAAACGATCCAGACGCCGGCCATCGACCGCCATGTCAGGCGGCGCAGGCCGGTCCGGTGATGCGCAGCCGGCGTCCGATCTCCGCCAGTGCCTCGGCATCGCCGAAGCCACCGGCCTTGGTGACCAACCACGGCGTGCAACCGGGCAAGCGCAGCCGCGCAAACGCGATGCCCGGCATCAGTTCGCCACCGACCGACACGTGCACGTTGCCGCTGACCCGCAACAGCGCGACGGCGGTATCGCCACCGGTCGCGACGATGGCGCCCAGCGGACCGGCCGCGGCCCGCTTGACCGCCCACTGCGCGAGCCGTTCCGCCACCACGTTGGCATCGCCTTCGCGTCCGTCGCCGCCAGCCACCGCCTGCAATGCGACATCGCCGTCGAGCGGCAAACCTTCCGGCGCGATCTCGCCGTTGGGCGCGCGAACGATCGTCACGCCCTCTTCACCGAGCCGGGCGACTTGCGTGCGCGAAGCCTGCGCACGGGAGCCGACCAGATACAGGATCGGACCGGTGACGGCCGGCGCAATCCCGACGGTCTGCGGGGCCGTGGCTCGTGCCAACGCGGCGGTCAGACCGGCGGATCCGACCAGCAGCGGCGCGATCGCACCGGACAGCGCGGTCGCCGCGACCTTGTCGAGATCGGCATCGACATCGGCGTCGATGACCCGTGCGCGGATCCGGGCCGCGCCGTAGGCCTCGGACAGCGGCACCGTCAGAGCCGGCGACAGCGCATCCTGCGCGAAGGGCGTCTGCGCCAACGGCACGCCGCGAACGAACACCTGCCCACCCTGCACCGTTCGACCCTGGGCCGGGAAGGCGGTGGCCACCAGCGCTTCCTGCTTGCCGAGCGCCGCGAGCACCGCAGCGGTTTCCGCGACGACGTTGCCGCGCAACGTCGAATCGACCTTCTTCACGACGAGACCGAAGCGTTGTGCACCGACGCCACCCAGACACGTGGTGACCCGCGCCACGGCATCGGCCGACGACAGATGCCGTGATTCGGTGTTGATCGCGACGACCTGCGCGGCATCGAACGCATCGGCGTTGCAGCGCTCCGGCAATGCCGCCACGACAGTGGGCACACCGCGGGCCGCGAACGGCCCGGCGGCATCCATCGCGCCGGTCAGATCGTCGGCGACGATCAGTACGCGCAACGCCGTCACGATCCGCAACGCCGGTCGGTGGGACCGCCGCTCACGCCGGCGCCCGATCCGCCATCATCTGCGCATACGCAATGGCGGACTTCATGTTGGTGTGATCGGCCTTTCCGGTCCACGCAATGTCGAACGCGGTGCCATGGTCGACGGACGTGCGGCGGATCGGCAGGCCGAGCGACACGTTCACCGTCGTGTCGAACGCGATCAGCTTGGTCGGTATATGACCCTGATCGTGGTATTGCGCAACGACGAGGTCGAACTCGCCCTTCATCGCGCGGTAGAACACCGTGTCGCCGGAGATCGGCCCGCGGGCGTCGATGCCTTCGTCGCGCGCCAGTTCTACCGCGCGGTTGATCTGCTCGATCTCCTCGCGGCCGAATATGCCGCCCTCTCCGCAGTGGGGATTGAGTCCCGCCACCGCGATGCGCGGCTTCGCGTACCCCAGCGCCCGGTAGTGCTTGTCGCCGGTGCGGATCGTGTCGAGCACGCGCTGCGTGGTCGCGCGTTCGGTCGCGTTCTTGAGACTGGTGTGAGTCGATACATGGATCGCGGACAGCTTCTCGGACGCGAGCAGCATCCACGACTGCTTGGTTTGCGTGAGTGTCGCGAGCAGTTCGGTATGACCGTCGTAGTGATGTCCCGCCGCGTGCAATGCCGCCTTGTTCAGCGGTGCCGTGACGATCACGGCGATGTCCTTCGCCAGCGCGAGCTGCACCGCTTTCTCGATGTAGCGATAGGCGGCTTCACCGCCGGCGGCGCTCAGCTTGCCGTCGAGGATCTCCTCCTCGCCCTGGCTCGGCACATGGAAAACCGGCACCGTTCCGTTCGCGGCCTGCGCCGCATCGACATAGTCGAGCTTCGCGCCGAGCAGCGCGTCCGCGCGCTTCAGCCGCCCGAGGTTGCCGATGACGGCGGTGCGGGAACGATCCGCCGGCGTCATGTCGGCCAGCGTCTTGACGATGATCTCGGGCCCGATGCCCGAAGGGTCGCCCATGGTGATGCCGATCTTGACGGAAGAGGTCATGGCCGTTTGCCGAGGAAAGGAACAGGTTGAGGGGCGCGGATTATACGGAGGGTGTGCATCAGGTTTCGGGCTTCAACGCGTCACGCACGTCGACTACCCGTCCCAGCTGACCATTCATCGCATCGATACGTTCCGCCGCTTCGCGCACCAGTTCGACGTTGGACCGCTGGCAACCGAAGCTGGCATCTTCGAGACCGACGCGCACATGTCCCCCCTCGACGACGACACGCGGGATCATCGGCAGCACGTCGACGCCGAGCCCGCCGACCATCCACTGCGCGCCGGGCGCCAGGCGATCCAGCAGGTGCAGATAGGCGGTGAGCCCGAAATCTTCGGGCGGAAATCCGAAACTGTAGTCGGACGTGAACATGAACCGATAGATGGGCGACGGCGTGCTTTCGCGCCAATGCAACGCGGCGCCGAGACGCAAAAAGCCCGGTTCGTAGATGGCGTAGGCCGGATGGAAACCGTACCGGCGCGCCAGCGACAGCGCGTGGCGGATCTCGGGTTCGGCATTCAGATAGACGAAGCCGGGATGATCGACCTGGATCTCGTCCCAGTGCGTGATGTTGGTCGAACCCGGATCGACCACTGCCCATTCGATCAGCCCGCGCTCGGCGAGCTTCTGCGTGTGCGCGTAGCGGCTTTCCGCATCGTAGCGGGTGTCGGCGTTCTCGCTGCCGGCGAATGGAATCGTCGGGTAGACGATGGCGTCGACCTCGCTGCGGATGCCTTCGATGATCCGCGTGTAGAGGGCCGCGTCGTCGCTCTGACGTCCGGTGGCTTCGTCGTAGGCGTGCACATGGACGATCGCCGCGCCGGCCTTCACGCAGGCGATGCCCTCGGCGACGATGTCGTCGACGGCGATCGGAATCCGCGGCTGCTTCGTGCGGCCCCACGGACCGTTCAGGGCAACCTCGAGCCAGACCTTGCGCCCGCCGTCGCTCATCGTGCCTCCAGGATCGTGACGTCCAGCGTGCCCAGACCGGCGACCGCACCCACCAGACGATCACCGGGCACGACGGCCGCGACGCCGGCGGGCGTGCCGGTGAAGATCAGATCGCCGGCCATCAACTGGTAGTAGTCGGACAGGAACGAGATGGTCTCCGGCACCGACCAGATCAGGTCGGCGAGATCACCCTTCTGCCGTTCATCGCCATTGACGTGCAGCGTGATGGCCCCTTTCGAGAAATGGCCGTGCGTCGCAACCGGATGCAGCGGCGCGACGGGGGCCGATTCGTCGAAGCTCTTGCCGAAATCCCAGGGCCGGCCGAGATCGCGGGCGGCGAACTGCAGGTCGCGCCGCGTCATGTCGAGGCCGATGCCGTAGCCGAACACGTGATCCAGGGCGGCATCCACCGGGATGCGATGGCCACCCTTGCCGAGCGCCACCACCATTTCGATCTCGTGCTGGTAGTTCTTCGTTCCCGGCGGGTAGTGAATGCCGCCGCCGCCCGGCACGACCGCATCGGCCGGCTTCATGAAGAAGAACGGCGGCTCCTTGTCCGGATCCTTGCCCATCTCGCGGGCATGGGCGGCATAGTTGCGGCCGACGCAGTAGACGCGGCGGACCGGAAACGACTCGGAACGCCCCACGATGGGCACGGCGGTGACGGCCTGCGGCTCGAACAGAAAGGTCATGGAATTCCCGAGGACGGATCAATGGACGGGCAGCGCGCCGGCCGGGATGCCCGGCAACCGGCGACCGCCTTCGAATAGCCGGAATCTTCGCACGAAGATCAGGCCAGGCGCTCTTCGCGCCACAGGCACAGCGCACGCTGGACCGGGCGATCCGAGTAGCTGAACAGGATCGTCCGCTCGCGCACCCGAAACGCGTGGGTGGCCCAGCCGGGTACGACGAAGGTGTCCCGCGGTGCGAACGCCAGCGTGACGTCACCGATCCGGCACTCGCCACCGCCTTCGATGCAATGGAACACCGCGCCGTCGGTGCTGCGGTACGGGCGCGTCGCGAACGCCGCGGGCAACAGTTGCAGGAACGTTCCCATCGTCGGCATCGCAGGGCCACCGGTGGCGGGATTCACATACTGCATCTTGTGTCCCAGCCACGGGTCGGCCGGTGCGTCGGCCGCGAGCCGGACCAGCGCTTCCCGGCTGCGCGCATACGGATACGAAAAGATCGGCGCTGCGCCCGGCGCCGCGACGTGATCCACGGGCAGCATGTTCGCGCCGTAGCGTGCCGCCGCATCCCCCTCCGCACGGATGAGCGGTTGCGTTTCGTGCGGGTAGTTCTCGGCAAATCCGCAATCGAGAAAGCGCACCAGCGGGATGTCGAGGCCGTCGAGCCACACGACCGGCTGGTCGGTGTCGTTGCCGTGGTCGTGCCAGGTCCACGACGGCGTGATGATGAAATCACCGGGCCGCATCGTGACCCTCTCACCGTCCACCGCCGTGTAGGCCCCGTCGCCTTCGACGATCAGCCGCAGTGCGGTCTGCGTGTGCCGATGGCTCGGCGCGACTTCGCCGGGCAGGATCAATTGCAGGCCCGCATACAACGCGGGGGTGATGGCGGAGGTACCGGCCAGGCCTGGGTTTTCGAGAATCAGCACGCGGCGTACCGCTTCGCGTGCCGTGATCAGATCGCCGGATTCCATCAACCACGGGCGGATCGCGTCGTACGACCACAGATGCGGCACCGCCGGTGAGCGCGGGCGCTCCGGCACAAGGGCCGACATGGCTTCCCACAGCGGCGTCAACTGCCGGCCGGCGATGCGGCGGTAGTACGCGTCACGCGCGGCGCGATTCTCGATCGGCATGTTCATCGGCCCATCCTCCGCAGGTCGGCCTTCGGACCGGTCTAGTGGATGACCGGCAGACGCAATCCGAAGTCGCCCTCGACCAGTTCGGTCACACGCGCCATGAAATCGGACCGCATTTCGTCGTTGCTGCGTTGCTTGAGACCGAGGCGCCGGTACATCTCGTTGTTCTTCGACGCGCTGGCACCGAAGAACGCCGGCGTGATCGGCAGATAGCGATCGAGCGCATCCTGCACTTCATTGCCGCGGCCGGCGGCGATCAGTTCCAGGCAGAAGTCCTTGCCGAACTTCGCGTGGAACTTCTCCTCGGGCATCGTGACCCGTGCCAGATTGCGCAACGGATGGAACGTGCAATGCAGCAGGTCTTCCACCTGCAACACCTCGGCGTAGTCGGCGACGGCCTTGATGACGCAGAACTCCGGCCAGGTCTTCAACTGGAACTCGAAGATCGACAGCGGCCGCTTGACGGTGGGCTCCATGCGCTCCGGCGCGACGCCGATCTCGTCGGCCAACGCACGGAATCGCACGTGATGGTGGTACTCCTCCATCGCCACGCGGCACGTGAGCCATTTCGCGTAGGGCGTGGGGGCCAGCGCGATCGCTGGCTCGTCGAACACGCGCGCGCCGTGCAGTTCGTTGACGGCATGACTCACGACGATCTTCTCGACGGCGATCCGGTATTCCTCCGGCTGGTGGGCGAGATCGGCAACGGTCTTCACTTCGGCAACGGCAGCGGTCATGGGAACTCCCCGGATCAGAGCAGCGGTTCGGTGTTGAACAGTTCGAGATCGGTGGCGAGATCGGTGAGCCGGTCGGTGAACTCGGCTTCGAGCACGCCGCCCAGCGCCAACGCGTCCTGGCGTGCCAACGTGTCGCCGACGACGCGATGCAGCGTTCGCGGCTGCGAGAACAGGAACACTTCGCGGCCCCGCACGCCGAGCAGTTGCCCCGAGAACGTGTTGGCGCCCGACGAAAGGAAAGTGACCAGCCGCGCGACATAGGCCGGCGGAATCCGCGACGCCCGCGTCTTGTATTCGGCCTGCGCTTCGTTTGCCGGCTGGATCGATGCTGTGACCCGCGTCGCGGCGAACGGCGCCACGGCATTGCAGGTGATGCCCGATCGCGCGAGATCCATCGCGACGACCCGCGTCAGCCCGAACAGCCCGGCCTTGGCCGTGGCGTAGGCCGCCTGGCCGAGATTGCCCACCAGGCCGGCGCTGGACACGATGTTGACGATGCGTCCGGGCGCGCGGCCTGCCTTCGCCTGATCGCGCATGCTGCCGCTCGCGGCTGCCAACAGCGCGAACGGTGCGTGCAGATTGGTCGCAAGCACGCGCTGCCAGTCGTCGCGCTGCGCCTTGAAGATGAATGCGTCGCGCAGGATCGCCGCATTGTTGACGACGATGTCGATCGCACCGAAGCGTCCGGCCGCGAGGGCCACGGCGGCTTCCGCGGCCCCCGGTTCGCACAGGTCGCTGGTGAAGGCCACCGCGCGCTCACCCAGTTCGGCAGCGGCAGTGCGGGCGATGTCCGGATCCGCGTCGTCACCGCCGATCGACACGCCGTTGTCGGCGATCACGACCGACGCGCCTTGTGCATGCAATGCCTGCACGATTGCGAGACCGATGCCCCGCGCGCCGCCGGTCACCAGTGCTACGCGCCCTTCCAGCAACAGCGGCGCCATCATGAACTCTCCTGGAACGCCGTGACCGGATTGGCTACCGCCACCGGAAGATCGGTATGAATGTCGCGCAGGGCCATGCCTTTGCGTTGCAACAGTTGGACGGCTGCTTCCACCATCGCCGGCGGACCCGCGACATAGGCCTTGAAACCGTCGAGTCGGTCGAAATCCATGGCGACCGCGTCGGTCACGAAACCGTGGCGGCGACCACGGCCTCCGTCGACCGACAGCACGACGTGGGCCGCGGACTGCGGCTGACCTTCGGTCCAGCTGCGCAGTTCGGATTCCCCGTAGACATCGCGTTCGGCACGCGCGCCGAAGTACGCGTGAACTGGATTGCGCAGCCCGCGCGCACGCAGCGTGCCGAGAATGGACCGGATCGGCGCGAAGCCGCTGCCGCCAGCGATGGCGAGGACCGGCCCGTCGTGCCGTTCACGCAGGTACGAGGCACCTTCGGGCCCCGCTACCCGCACGATGTCGCCGACGGCGAGGTGCTCGGCCAGTCCGTGGCAGAGCGTGCCGGTCGCGCCCTCGCGGATAT